>NZ_JBLRWZ010000091.1:0-539 GCF_047920995.1 Aliidiomarina sp. | reverse complement strand
GGCCGGGTCTGGCAATGTGGCACGATTCAGGTCGATTTTTCGATGCCAGGTCGTCTGGAGGCAACTTATGTTGCCGACGATGGATCCAAGCAAGTGCCTGTTATGTTGCATCGCGCAATTCTCGGTTCACTCGAGCGTTTTATCGGCATTTTGATCGAAGAGTACGCTGGCGCCTTCCCAACTTGGTTAGCACCGCGTCAAGTGATTGTGATGGGAATCAGTGATAAACAGTCGGCTTACGTGCAAAAAATTGCCGGACAATTGCAAAATCAGGGATTTAGAGCAGATACAGACTTGAGAAATGAGAAGATTGGCTTTAAAATACGCGAGCATACGCTGCGCCGTGTTCCTTATTTAATTGTAGTAGGGGATCGAGAAGCGCAGGAAAATACCGTGGCAGTACGAACTCGCAAGGGTGAAGATTTAGGCGCAATGGCGCTTGAGGGCTTCGTTTCCTTGCTGAATGAGGACGTTGCTCGCCGCGGTCGAATTATTTTAGAGGATTAAAAACATCGCTACAGACCAAAAAAGGCTGAATG
>NZ_JBLRWZ010000090.1:0-578 GCF_047920995.1 Aliidiomarina sp. | reverse complement strand
AGGTCTGGCAGGCACTGGCCAGTGTTTATGATCCGGAGATTCCGGTTGATCTGGTCAATCTGGGTCTGATCTACAAGGTCGATGTTGATCAGGCCGGTAAAAAAGTCCTGATAGACATGACACTCACTGCGCCGGGATGTGGCATGGGGCCGGTACTGGTAGGTGATGTTGAGTATCGTGTCAAACGCGTACCCAATGTTGCGGATGTCAAAGTGGATCTGGTATTTGATCCGCCCTGGAGTCGTGACATGATGAGTGAAGAAGCGCAGCTTGAAACCGGCATGTTTTTTTGATTGAAGCAGACCGACCGACGCAAACAGATTGAGCCAGACGAATGAAAGAATTCGGTACCGACATCAGCAGCGACGACATCATAGAGACTCTGTCATTTTTTGATAGCTGGGATGATCGTTACAAATACATCATTGATCTGGGGCGGGAGCTGCCACCCTTGCCGGAAAGCGAGCGCAACGATAACAATATCGTGCGTGGTTGTCAGAGCAAGGTCTGGTTGAGCAGTGAGCAGCGAGACGGACGCCTTTATTTTTATGTCGACAGTGATGCTTTCATCGTCAAAG
>NZ_JBLRWZ010000089.1:0-593 GCF_047920995.1 Aliidiomarina sp. | reverse complement strand
CCTTGCGTTGGAACCTTTCTGAAGCCTGGACCAGTTCCGGTTCACCGTTGCCGGTTTACCTTTCCTGAGCCGCTGCCTGGCCGTTCCTTGTGTTCAATCTCCATGCGGAGTCTGATCATCAATTCAGAACCACTTTGTAATCCGTTGCCGGATTAGTCACCAGTTCTCTGACCTCCTCAGGCTGGCACACCATCGATCGGTTCTGAAGAACGTCTCGCTCGTATGTCTGAATCGTCTCCTCATCTCCTTTGCAGGATCTGATTTACGAACTACCCGATTTCAAGGTGAGTTTTTTGCGGTTGGCAACCTAATGCCTGCCCTTCAAGAAACCCGGGCTAAATTCATCCGGCTGCGAACAGCCTTTTTTACTTTAACCCCTGACGATCCAAGCTAACCTTTTATCCCTTGCCTGGTCAGACAAAAGTACAACATCCAATACCCCAAAGTCAAGTAAAATGAACTTTAGATATACACACAGTTTCAACAGAGGTTATTAACAATTGTTAGTAAGTCTTTAATGGCCTTAAAAACAATAGCTTGCAAGAAAGTTTTCTACCTGCTCTCAAAGACAATTTCGCCACCAATGCAGGTGG
>NZ_JBLRWZ010000088.1:0-719 GCF_047920995.1 Aliidiomarina sp. | reverse complement strand
GTCCCCAACGCGTGATGTCTTCACTGTTACCACAACGGCGTGTTGCAGAGAAAATCGCGTCAACTTGAGGAATGGTCAAGCCTTCGATTGGGTTATCTTTGTTGACATAAACCGCAACCATGTCAATTGCCACCGGTAATTCTGTTGGCGCATAACCAAATTTCTTTTCAAATTCCTGAATTTCAAACTGGCGCATACCACGGCTCATCGGAGCCAGAGTTGCAGTACCTTCTGTCAAAGCAGGTGGCGCAGTTGAAGAACCGGCACCTTGAATCTGAATGTTAACGCTTGGGTAGAATTTGTTGAACTCTTCAGCCCACAACGTCATTAAGTTATTCAACGTATCAGAACCGATACTGTTTAAGTTACCTGAAACGCCAGAAACCGGTGAATATTCAGGCAAATTAGGATCAACATCTGCCATGGTGACAGACGAGAATGCCAGCGTAACCGCGGCACCTATCGTTGCAAGTTTTGATTTGAACATGAGTGTTCAGCTCCATTGGTTGAGAGAAAATAAAGCAACTAAAAGCTACTTACTCAGCAAGTATCAAGAAAGTCTGTGACAAGGGTATTAAGCTAATATGACAGTTAGATGACACCTATCACGTCAGGCATTTAATTTTTCAGCGTCAACCAATTGCTGTTGTGGAAAAAAGCAGGTAAAGGTCGCGCCCTCATTAGGTGCACTGGTAATGGTTAAGCTGGCGTTGTGCCGA
>NZ_JBLRWZ010000087.1:0-808 GCF_047920995.1 Aliidiomarina sp. | reverse complement strand
GCCTTCAGGGCATGGTTGGTCCCGCCGGAGAGCCGGTTGTTCCTAACCCGGGTGCTGGTTTTATCCTGATGACAGTGATCACTCTGACGGCTGGTACCGCGTTTGTTATGTGGCTTGGTGAGCAGATCACTGAACGCGGCATTGGTAACGGTATCTCCCTGATCATCTTTGCGGGTATTGTTGCCGGGATGCCTTCGGCTATCGTTAATACCTTGCGATTGCTGGAAACCGGCGCCATGACACCGACAGTGGTTATCTTTATTCTCGCTTTGATGCTTGCTACCGTTGGCGCTATTGTTTTCATGGAACGAGCCCAGCGCCGCGTACCGATTCATTATGCCAAGCGGGTCGTTGGCATGCGCAATATGGGCGGTCAGTCGAGTCATCTGCCGATGAAGATCAATATGGCTGGTGTTATTCCACCGATCTTCGCCAGTTCGATTATGATGTTTCCAGCGACGATAGCGAGCTTTGTTGATGCCCCATGGGTCCAGCGGATCTCTGGCTATCTGTCACCTGAGCACCTGGTCTATAATATCTTTTATGTTGCATTTATCGTTTTCTTCTGCTACTTCTACACGGCTATAACCTTTAACCCGGTGAACGTAGCTGAAAACATCAAGAATCAGGGTGGTTTTGTGCCTGGCATCCGGCCGGGCAAGGAAACTGCGACCTATTTAGATACTGTGCTCAGTCGCTTGACCTTCGCAGGTGCCATTTACGTGTCAGCTGTTTGTGTGTTGCCAACGGTCCTGATCAGTCAGCTCAATGTGCCCTTCTTCTTTGGCGGAACGGCGCTGCTGATCGT
>NZ_JBLRWZ010000086.1:0-1049 GCF_047920995.1 Aliidiomarina sp. | reverse complement strand
GTTGGATTAGCACGAAGCGGCCAGTAACTTTTGCAGAGTTGGTTGATTTTGAAAACGATTTACAACGCTCTGGCTATCGTAGTAAACCGGTAAGCGTAACGCTAAGGTTGCCGCCAGATTTATTCGTGTGGCAGCGCAAAGGCATTCCGGTAGATTTGAAATTCCGTTATACCCCGCCGGTAGAGCTCGATGAAAGCCGCCTGCGGGTGTATATCAATGATGATTTCATTCGTGGTTATTCGCTAAACCAAAGTGGTTTTGGCGGTTCTAGCGAGCGTATTCGCGTGCCATTGCTGGATAACAATCCATTCTCGCAGCCAAGTTTGAATGTGCCTGCTTTTAAGCTGGGCGCCATTAACCGGCTCGATTTCGAATTCACTTTTAGTGCGCGTGCCGAACAATGCCTAGTAACGCCCATTCATAACACCACCGGGGTTATCGATGGTAATTCCAGTGTGGATATTCGCGGGTATCAACACTACACGGAAATGCCGAATTTGCAGTTGTTCGCGAAAGCCGGTTATCCGTTCTCGCGTTACGATGATTTGGCCAACAGTATTTTGGTGGTAAGCGATACCCCAACTGATCATGAAGTTGCCGCTGCGCTGCAAACCTTGGCGTTAATTGGTGGTTCTACCGGTTATCCGGCCACGTTATTGCAGGTAATGCAGGTAAGTGAAGTGCCGGAGAATAGCCGTGCCGATATCCTAATTGCCGGAGGCCCCGCGCTGAATGCATGGCTGCAGCGTTTTGGCCGCAGCACCTTAGATAAGCAGCTGGGCCACCATGGCCTGGCGGGCGCACAACAACTCATGTTTAGCCCCACCGAAGTAGCGAGCATAAGTGGGCCGAGCGCGGCGTTGGTAAGTTTCCAATCGCCATTGCACAAATCGGCAACCGTAGTTGCGCTAACCGCTAACCAAGATAGTTTTTTGAATGAGGTAACCCAATTGCTGCGCTCGGCAGACCGCACCATGAAGGTGAGTGGCTTTATGAGCCTCATTACGCCGGGCAACGAGCGGCATTTGCAGAGTTATGATGTGTACTAT
>NZ_JBLRWZ010000085.1:0-1142 GCF_047920995.1 Aliidiomarina sp. | reverse complement strand
GTGTTTCCTTGCTTGCTAGAGCCTGCGGCTTGGTGGCAGGAGCCTTCAGCTTCGGAGCATGAGCCTTCAGCTTGGGAGCATGAGCCTTCAGCTTCTTGGCAAATGCTAGATAAGTTCAAGGTGTACAGCGGCCAGAGTTTTTCCACTTCTCGTAGGCGCGTATTAAAGCGCACTTCCACATAAGGAATGGAAAGATCATTCACATGCCCGCGTAACCGATTAATATCGGCAGCGTTGGCACTTACTTTAATGTGAGTTTCGCTTGGCTTTGCATCGGCATTGGCACTGGCGCTCGCTGTAGAAGCCACAGTTTCACTCGCGGCATTAGGCTTCTGCACGTTTTTTTGTAGCGGGTTGAACAACTGTGGTTTCATAAACTGCACTTCTTTTATTGTCGTTATTTTGCTTAATAAATGAACTTTTTTGTTAACTATATGAGAATTAGGTTATTGTTAACAGGTAAACTTTACGGAAACATCAATAGATTCAAAATTTTAACAGCTGAGTGATATTTTAAACTAGTTCATTCGTTATAGCGCCTGTTTAATGTTTAACTTGCGCAAGGAGCCTTTGCTTGATTTCTTTGCAACATATTATTCCAAATATAGAACAGAAGTTGCCGCCGCTATTAACCGGCGAAGCACATTGCTTTGTTGTGCAAAGCAGCATGTGGGGCGATTTCCTAACGCAGCACTTATGTTTGCAAGAAACCACATTAGTGCTTGGCAGCGCGAATACACTTGAGCGTTTGCAACGCTTTACTAGCGATTTGCTTAGCAATGAAAATTTGCGTTTAGCGGAATGGAAACATTCCCGATGGTTTCGGCAGCACCCTGTATTACGCTCAATAGCGCAAGCCGCTGCTGGCAGCAAGATTATTAATTTTCATGTGAATTATCGTGAATTAAGTGAAATAGAACGTTCGGTATGCTCGCGCGAATTTTTATTACGGTTAAAAAGTTGGGCTGCGGCGAATGGCAAATTACTTATTTTTACCTTGCAAGCCGAAGTAGATAACCCCGATCTCACTGCCTTTTTAAATTCTTCTGCACGCGGCTTTACCAGCCTACACATGATTTACCAAGGCCAGCCAAACTGGCAGTGGAATTTACAATATTGGTTCCGTGGCTACGCAATTAGCC
>NZ_JBLRWZ010000084.1:0-1187 GCF_047920995.1 Aliidiomarina sp. | reverse complement strand
AACGCGGCGCCGAATAAGCCTCGCGCGGTTGCAAACGGTTCGCCAATTCTTGCGCATTAAAGCTTACCTCCGGGCCGCTTAAACCAGCGCGGTGCGTTACTAAACCTTGCGCTGCGGTAATCAGGCCAGCAGTATCGGGCGCTTGCACCAAGAGCATTTTGTACACTTGGTTCACCGGGTTGGTGATCACGCGCACCGTGGGCTCGCTTACATCGGGATAATCGCGGAATAACCATGGCCGTTCGTTATTGGTAAGGAACACAACCGCATGAGCATCAGGCCACCGGTGAACTTCATGCTCAAACGCCGCATCGTTACGGTAGCGATATAACTGGGTGGCTACGCTACGCCAATCGGCTTGCGCACCAAAATAGCTGGAGAATATACCCGCGGCTTGCACCACGTTGGTATCTAATTGTTCTGGAATAACATAGTGAAATTCGGCGCGGTTGAAATCGCGCACATCGAAAAATGGCTCGGGAAACCAAGATAAATCGTTCGCAAACACCAGTTGTGTGCGGTTTAGCTCGATACGGCTATCGCCGGCGAATTCCAACCACGCGCTGGTAGATAACGCTGAACACATCTCGCCCTCGGCCAATGCCAACAATTCAAAGGTGATTTCGTTGTAGGTGTTAAAGTATTCCGCCGGCAGAGTTACCCGCAATTGATGGCGCTGTTCGGCTTCATTTACATTCACCCGCACGGCGCGCACCAACTCGCCATTAAAGCGAATGCGGAACTGCGAAATATCGCGCACCAAGGTGGGTGAATATTGGTAATTCAGATACAGCACACCACCTTCGGCAAGTTGATCGATACGGCTGCCAAAACCCAAAGTAAGCTGCTCGTTGGTACCGTCCATGCGCAAGCTATCACCACCTGCTAGCTCGCGGAAAGTGTAGCTAATTTCATGCACAGGCAAATCAACCACCGTGCTTTCATACACTGGCGGCAGCTCTTCTTGCTGCTGCGCATGCGCGGCGCTGCCAAATACATTCATTGCGCTTAGCACCAAGGCTACTGCGATGCCTGTGCTAAAAACCAATACCGAAGGTTGTTGCATGTTAATTCACCTTTTCACCCGGAAAATAGGGTAATAACGAGCGGAGGAACCGCCCAAACTTTGCCAAAACAGCGAATAATGGCGCTAAACGCGGCGCGAACATCAACGCCATACGCTGGTA
>NZ_JBLRWZ010000083.1:0-1214 GCF_047920995.1 Aliidiomarina sp. | reverse complement strand
TACACTGGCCTGCAGCAGCAGTGTAGTTGTTACTTTCAGCTACTGTAGTACCATCTGCGCTTACTGATGACGTAAAAGTAGCTGTACCAGCAAGTTCGTTTACGGTAGTTGTCCCTATTAATGTAATCATATTACTTTCCGTTCTATCTCCAGTAGGCACCCGCCAAACACCGAAATGAACATCAGTACAAGTGAGTTCGAGCACTGGAGCCAAACCGGCATACACTTCAATAGTATCGGAAGCCGTTTCAGCAGCTACGTTAGTAGCAAAGCCAGCAGCAACAATTGCGGCTGCGGCGGTTAATTTTTTTGAAAATTTCATAGGATTATCCCCTTTAAATGTAATGAAGCTCGACGAAAGCCATCGGGGGCCCGCGAACCTTTCTTTTTTCACCGCACACACTATGGTGCTAGCGGTAAACTGGTTGTTGCCAAACGCACGTTGCGTGAAAATTGCGGTTAGCATGAAATTTTTTTTGTAATTGGTTTTGGCCGTATAGATACAAAAACCCGAGCTCGGTATTACCGTTACTCGGGTTATGGATCGCCTACGCCATCATCTACAATAATCGTGGCATTGGTGGCGCCGCGATATGCGCCGTAATTATCACGTGTAATATTATTCGGGATACTTAATGTGCCCACCACACGAAATACCGCTTCGCCATTGGTTATTCGCACGTTCGTTCTACCCGCTTCAGGAGCCGTTAAGTTCGCCACCATCGTTGCACCTGCTTGCGCTGCAGCTAAATCTTGTGCAAAAATGTGGGCGCTAGGCACCATACTGATGTTTTGGTTGCTGGTGTCTTCAAAACTAATGGTAATTTCCGAGTTGTTACTGGCTAACGAACCACGCACATTGCACACACCTGCCAATGGTGAATCGTAGCCCTTATCTTCTATGGCAGCTAAACGTGCACTGCCGCCGCCGGTAACATTCGTGTCGGTATTGGTGGTGCCTGAGGGCACAAATAAATTCACCACCGAATCACCGCCTCTATCACCGAGCGGTACAAACCACACGCCAAAATTTACACTAGTGCAAATAACACGGAACGGTGATTCAATACCAATGTAGGTATCTACGATATCGCTATCGGTTTCTGATTGTGCCCAGGCAACCGCGGGCGCCGCCGCCACAGCAAGCAGCACTGCAGTTGCGCCCGCGCGCACAAAAAACCGCTTTATCGCTACCATAAAGCAGTAAAAATTCC
>NZ_JBLRWZ010000082.1:0-1220 GCF_047920995.1 Aliidiomarina sp. | reverse complement strand
GTTTTCTTCCGCGCACTGCCTTGCTTTTTCAATTAAATCTTCCGCGGTAAGAAGTGGGATTTCCGTAATAGGCTTTATTGCTCTCATAATACCGAAATCTGAGGGCTGCTGATTCAGCACATAATCTGGCCAAAAGGTTGCGCCGCCAGACCAATATAAAAACTCTAAATAAGGTGCTCTGCCTAGGTTTCTGATGCCTAAACCAAAGTTCTCTGGCCCATTTTCTATTGAGAACGAGATAGGTGGATAAGCTTTTAGCAAATCGATACGATATAGCGTGCCATCTTGGTTAATGTGCACACTGCTTCTATCGGCTCCCCCTGCGATGGTGTACATATCCATGTTGCCATCACCGGTTGCATCTTCGAACTTGAAGCCAGGGCTATTAAACGTAATATTGCCATCAACAACTGGCTTTTCTCGCGGAATTAACTTGCCATCTTCAATATAAAAGCCTGTCATTACATCTAAGCTGCCAAAAACAAAGGTTTCTAAATCGTTTGCTCGATCGAAAGCGTTGCTATAATACAAATCCAGATCTACCGGTTGCCGAAAATACTCCCCTACTCTTATTCCGCTAGATTCTGTTTGTACCACCAGCACTGGCGGTTCATCATCATTGATTTTGGTATACTCGAAGAAGTGCCAGCGCGGCGTGAATACCGGTATATCGAATAGAACTGCGCCGATATCGTAAGAGTAATTATCCGAACTACCTTGTTTATATGTGAACACCTCGCCTTCTGGGTGATAATAATCGCTTAAAAAGAAGCCCTCTCCGGGCTTAAATTCCCATAGTGTGAAGCCCAAGCGAAGATCTCGATTATCATCATGCCCAGCCTGCGCAAAATCTGTTGCTTCGGCGTTTTGAATCGCTTCGATAGGAACGTCTGGCGTTACCAAATAATACTTATCTTCATGCCAGAACGAGTGAACATATGGGTTAATAGTGGAAACGTAGTTAATATTCTTATAGTTCTCATACTCTGCGGTTACATCTACGAAAGTGGTTCCCTCAAGCCGCGCAACTTTAAACGGCCCATAAATAAAGAAGAATAGATCATAGCCACCCTCGGTGTTTGGCAGCGGAGTTACCGCCTGCGCGTTTTGCGGACCAAATGGCATAAACGATACCTGATAGGTTCCATCTCCATTACTCATAAGTGCGCTTTGCAGGGATTTCCTTGTGCAATCCCAATTGTATCTTTCTGGAAAAGTAG
>NZ_JBLRWZ010000081.1:0-1250 GCF_047920995.1 Aliidiomarina sp. | reverse complement strand
GCGCGCCGGCCGGCCGTGCCGCGCCGCGACCGCCTGTGGCCGCGCGTCCGCGCGATTTTTCGGTCACGGAAATCCGCAAGCTGATCCGCGATCCTTATGCGATCTATGCCAGGCATTGTCTGGGGCTGCGGCCGCTCGATCCGCTGCGCATGGTAATTCAATTGATTTGGTTAGTTCTGTTTCGTCATGAACGTAACAGCGAAGTAGCTCCAGAACCGCTTTTCATTCCTGAAGATCCCCAACAGCTGCGCGAAATTCACGATCCAGCCTTGGTGCGCGGCGATACGGTGTATGCGAATAACGCGCAAGCCAGCGCCCAAGCCAATGCCAGCACAAAAGCAAAAGCCAACACAAAAACCCAAGCCAAAACCCAAGTAAAAGCATGGCTCAACAAACTCAAGCAGCTCTGGAATATCAATTTTCAAGCCTATTACACCCGCAAAGGCACCGATGTAATTGCCGCTTTCGGCGATGTGGGCGCTTACAAATGGCTGAACAATGGCACGGTGCGTATCTTGCTCACCATATTCGCTGCGTTGGTTGTGAGCTTCACCATTACCATGCCAGCCGATGGCACTTCGCAGGCCATTATTCTACTGGTGTTTTGGGCTACCGCACTATGGGTGCGCGATGTGCAAAAACGCGGCGCCATGTTACTTATGGTGGTGCTCTCAGTACTGGTAAGTTCACGCTATTTATATTGGCGGGTTACACAAACCATTAACTGGGATGTGCCCACCGATACGGTGCTCAGCTTGCTGCTGCTCAGTGCCGAACTATATGCTTGGACCATCCTCATTCTCGGTTATGTGCAAACTATTTGGCCACTAAAACGGCATGTTGCCAAGCTACCCAGTGATACCAGTAAATGGCCCACGGTAGATGTGTATATCCCTAGCTATAACGAACCGTTGCATGTGGTGCGCCCCACCATTTTGGCGGCGCTAGCAATGGATTGGCCAGAAGATAAGCTGAACGTATACCTGCTCGATGATGGCAAGCGTAGCGATTTTGCCGAGTACGCTAAAAAGGTGGGGGTAGGCTATATCGTGCGCAAAGATAATACCCACGCGAAGGCGGGTAACTTAAACAACGCGCTCAAAATTACTGAGGGTGAATTTATCGCGATTTTTGATTGCGATCATATTCCTACTCGCTCGTTCTTACAGCTAGCTATGGGCTGGTTCCATGAAGATCCGAAGCTGGCGTTATTGCAAACGCCGCATCACTTTTTCTCACCCGATCCGTTC
>NZ_JBLRWZ010000080.1:0-1301 GCF_047920995.1 Aliidiomarina sp. | reverse complement strand
CCTTTAGTAACGAGCAGCGTGAGCTCGCCAGCGCTCGCATTGGTGAAAGCGAAATTTATTTCCAGGGCAAGCATTATAATGCCAACCATTATAACCGCGATTTACTTACCCCTGGGCACCGTATTCAAGGCCCTGCGATTGTGTTGGAGATGGATTCCACAACCGTAATCTTCCCTCGCCACGAAGCGATTGTAGATAAGGTTGGAAACCTGCTCATTCAACCAGATAACAGCGCTAAGGAGTAATATTATGCCTGCTACTATTGTGCAAACGAATCAAGAAACCTTTCAGCGCATTGATGTTGAAACGGTAACGCTCGATATTATTGAAAATGCTATGGCAAATGCGCGTAATGAAATGGATGCTGTTTTATTTCGTACCGCAATGTCGCCCGGCATTCGTGAGCAAGGCGATGCCTTTCCGATGATTGCTAACCATGAAGGTAAAATGGTGGTTGGCCAGTTTGGTTCATTTATTACCGGCTTTATTCAATCCTATAATGGCACCATTGAAGAGGGTGATATCTTTCTCACAAATGATCCCTACATGTGCGATGGCGCTGTAAGCCACTTACCTGATTGGCTAGTAATGGTGCCTATCTTCAAGGGCGGCCGGCTCATTAATTGGAGTGCTATGTTTGGCCACATGTCGGATGTTGGCGGCAAAGTGCCTGGCAGCTTACCCACCGATGCAAAAACGATTTTTGAAGAAGGAATTCGCATTCCACCATTAAAAATCTATCGCAAAGGGGAATTAAATGCCGATGTACTCGATTTAATTCTGCACAATGTGCGTGTTCCACGTTGGAACAAAGCAGATTTTAACGCCATTGTGGCCTCTTGTAGAACTGCCGGCAAACGTTGCGTTGAGCTTGCTGAGCGTTTTGGTGATGATACCTACATTAGTTCATTGCAAATGATGCTAGAACGGAACTATACGGCCATGCGCGAAATTATTCGCATGGTAGTTCCGGAAAGTAAGCAAAGTTTTGAAGATTATATTTGTGATGATGGCGCAGGCCTGGGCCCATACACCATTCGCTGCACTATGTGGCGTGAAGGTGATAAAGCCATATTCGATTTTGCCGGTACTGATCCGCAAGCACCCTCTTCGGTAAATTTCTATTTAAACGAAGAAATGTTCAAAATGTTCTTTGGTGCCTTCACCATAAATTTATTCGACCCCTCCATTCTATTTAATGATGGTTTCTATGATCTGGTAGATGTGCGGATTCCACAAGGTTCTATCTTAAAGCCAAACTTCCCTGCAGCGCTTTCATGCAGAACGCATTTGCTAGGACG
>NZ_JBLRWZ010000079.1:0-1394 GCF_047920995.1 Aliidiomarina sp. | reverse complement strand
GCCAGTTGTTGGTGAAGGTAACGTTACTATCGGGCCGTTCGGTTGCGGCTGCCCATGCTGTCCAGAAGAAAAAGTGGGTCATTTCTTGGCGGCGCGATTCAGAAGGCAACGTATTATATTTCATCGCATAGTTATTGCGCGTTTGTTCGAGTGCCGGATCGGTACCAAACAAACGAATATAATGATCAGCGGTTTGTTGAATTGCTTCGTAGCGCCTTTCACTCAAGGTAAGCGTGTCGCTTGCTGCATCCCAAGTGTTGGTGCGATATTCGAGTTCTAAATCGTACTGTAGCGCACTTTGCTCGCGCGGGTCTAAATCGTTATAGGCAATGCCAAAGCGCTCTTGCGATGCGAGATCTAACCAGGCCAATAGCTCGCGGTGTAACCAATCAGCGGTCCAATCGGGAGCTTGATACGCGCCGTGTCCCCATATAGAGCCCAGCTGCATACCACCCACGGATTGCCATGCGGTTTGCCCGTTTAAAATTGATTCGTTGGTTATAAAAACATGACCAGAAGTAGTCATTACTTGGTCTGGAATAGGTGGCGCTTGCCGGTATACCTCTTTGCCGAAGTAGCCGAGCACGCCAAAGGTAACGAATAAAATACCGATCAACAGCCACCATAAACGCCGATACTTACCCATGGCGACCTCCTTTGTTTAGTTTGCTGGATGTGTAAAGCATGTGCTTGCTCCTTAGTTAAATTACTCATTGATCAATGTACCCACTGATCAATGCAGTGCGCTATGGAAGCGTTTGCAGCATGCGTGCCAACTATGTAAATGATTGATTAATATTGCGTTTTGTAATTTACCACAGCGAGCTGTGGTTGTTTTAACCATGGGCGGTTCGGGTAAAAAGTACCTCGAGGGTTAATTTAACCTTGCCGGTGCTTATTATGCGGTATCAAACAGCTACTCCAATGGAGATAACCCCTCATATTTCCCTAAGGTTTGTGTGGGAAATATACAATAACAGCAACTTAATTGGCTGCTGCAACCATGCTATGTGCGCTGCGGCCACCGCGATAGAGAAGAGGTAGATATGGCCAAAACAGCAGTGTTATTTCCCGCAAGAAACAGCGCCACTCGGTATACAGCGCTCGCCTTCGTACTTGGTGTGGGCATCACGATGCCGGCAACTGCTAGCGAAGAGGGTGCTTCAGCGGATAACATAGGTGCTACAGCCGATAGTATAAAAGTAGAGTTACGCTATCGGCTTGAGCATGTAGAGCAAAACAATGTATTCCAAAATGCTCTCGCAAACACCTTACGAGCTCGCGTTACAGCGCACAAACATCTGCATGCGCGGTTAACTGCAGAAGTGGAGCTGGATCATGTAGAGCCGGTGGGCGGTGATACTTATAACTCTACCGTGAATGGAAAAACGCAG
>NZ_JBLRWZ010000078.1:0-1405 GCF_047920995.1 Aliidiomarina sp. | reverse complement strand
GTTAGAGAGCGCAGTGTACTTTACCCCACTAGCATCTGCAATCTTAGCAAGCGGGTAGTTTAAGGTTATGGATTACAGGGAAATAAATCAAATCTATACGCGGAAACAACTCGCTTTCAATAATTGGCTTTCTCGACTGAGCCCAAGTGTAGTTGCCACCTGTTGCCATGTGCGCACCGACTGCATAACTTCATCGTAAATCTTGTTGGCAGTGGCTTTATCGATGCGAAAGTATTCCGCTACCGAAAATGCCAGCTCATAATCAAGCGCGTTCGAGTGCTCACTTATGTTTAAGCTAAGCCCATAACTATCTGATTCTGGGTTGATATCATACGCAGGGGAAAGCTTCCAACCATTACTAGTTAACAAAAACCCGTGATTGCGCAGATGATCATCAGTGTTTGATACCGCGATATAGAAAACAATTCTCCGCCATAATTGCTCAAGATCTTTTTCGGGGAATGCCCCATTTATTACAATGAATTCTGCAAGCTCTAGGTAGCTAGCACCTTGATGCTTCCCATCATAGTAGCCTAAGAGGGTCATTGCTGAGGCGAAATGTATTCTGGTATCGCCTTCACGGTCAAATCGCTTCGTGATAAATGTATGGTGAGTGGTGTTTAATTTCTCTACATAAGCTGGTGCCATTTCTATCTTTGCTTGTTTTGCTAGCATATGGCACACCCTTTCCCATCCTCCAACATCAATCGTATCGTTCTTATTGGGGAATTTGGCAATCCACAATTCATTGTCGGTATCAATAATGTTTGCCTTAGGACGAGCGCCTCCAAGAGATGAGCCGGGCGCAATCAACATGTTTAGCCATTGCAAATACTGCGCACTATCAGCATCAGGATCATCTTCCAAATGCAATGCTGCATACTCCAACTTCGCTAACGATGTAAATGGTGGCGCTGCCAACTCAGTGTTGTTATCTAACCATGCGGAATCGGTATTCGTGCGAAATCTTAAACCACCCATTCTGCAATGATCATGAACACCTAGCAGGTAATCGAGTTCGCTTAAACGGGCTGTTTCTCGATTACCCATTCGATGAAGAACTGCCGCACGGCGTTGCATGAGCACCCGACCCCAACGATCTGGGCTAGAATCTAAAAATGCTCTAAAATTCTGACTCGTATCATCGTTATATTGAATTCCGCGATATAAATTCAGGCTTGGATCAAGCGCAACACGATGTTTAGAAGTAAGAAAGATTTCATCGTATGCAAAAGAAAACACCTCGTGGCCACGCGTTTCTTCGCATGTCAAAACTCCCATTCTCGTGGGTTCAAAAATGGGTTGCCAATGAGCATAAACTTCAACCGACTTGCCGTTCATTTCTGCCCCTTAAGTAATTTTATATCTTGTAATTTACGACCTAACGGATCGTTGGATGCTAAAT
>NZ_JBLRWZ010000077.1:0-1771 GCF_047920995.1 Aliidiomarina sp. | reverse complement strand
GTGTGGCAGATTTACGGCGGCGAATTTTTTATGCGCAAACATCTACTGAGCATGCAGAATCTGAAGAATTGATGGTGGAGGTGCAGGCCAAAGTGCTGCGCTTACAAACGCAGTTCGATGAAATTTATCGTGATGTTTTAAAGGCGTTATTGCATAAAAATATTCGCATTATTGATGAGCAGCACACCACGCCCGAAGAACAAGAATGGCTGAAAAAGTACTTTCACGAGAAAATAAAACGCTACATTGTGCCATTATTAATTGGCGCTAGTAGTGATTTAATTAAAGCCATTAATGAAGAAGCAACTTACCTATGCGTGGAAATTAAGCATGGTGACATGGTGCAATATGCGGCGCTCGAAGTACCTACTGATGAACTACCACGATTCATAAAATTACCGTTTAAAAACGTTAAACGTGTGAAGCGCGTAATTTTGCTCGATAACGTAATTTGCTTATGCATTAACGAGCTTTTTCGTGGCATTGTGCCGTTCGAAACATTACATGCCTTTTCATTTAAGCTTACCCGCGATGCTGATTATCGGCTTCCAGATGATATCGATCAAAGTGTGTTAGAGCGCATGGAAGAGGGAATTCGGCAACGCTTTGCGGCCGAGCCGGTAAGATTGGTTTACGATATGGCGATGCCAGCGGAAATGTTATCGTTTTTGTGTGGCAAACTTAAGCTGAGTGACAATGATTCATTGGTGGCAGGTGGCCGATATCGAAATACTCGAGATTTCGTAACATTTAAAAACTGGGGGCACAAATCATTGCTAAACCCGGTAATGCCTGCGCTGGAACACCCTTTATTTAGCCATGTCGATAGTGTGTTTGATGCTATCAATACGCAAGATATTCTTCTCTATTATCCCTACCACAAGTTTGCGCACTTAACTGAATTAGTGCGCCAAGCGGCATTTGACCCGATGGTGCAAAGTATCAAAATTTGTATCTATCGAGTAGCGCCACACTCTCGAATTATGCATTCGCTGGTAGAGGCGGTAAACAACGGTAAGAAAGTGACGGTACTGGTGGAGCTGCAGGCGAAGTTTGATGAAGAGGCGAACATTGATTGGGCAAAGCACCTTACGCAAGAGGGTGTAAAAGTAATTTTTGGTATTCAAGGCTTAAAAGTGCATTCGAAACTGCTTTTGATACACCGTAAAGAGCAACATGAGAATAAACGTTATGCTCACATTGGTACGGGTAATTTTAACGAGAAAACGGCACAAATATATACTGATTTCAGCTTTTTCACTGCAGATTACAGCATTTGCAATGATGTAGAGCAGGTATTTAAGTATTTAGAGGCGCCATATCAGAAGTTTAAGTTTAAACACCTTTTAGTATCGCCAAATAATATGCGTGAGGTTCTCGATGCGTTCATTGATCAAGAGATAGCGAATGCTCAACAGGGTAAGGCAGCAGAGATTTTTCTAAAGCTAAATAATTTAGTGGATGAAAGCATTATTAAGCGTCTTTATCGCGCTTCACGAGCGGGAGTGAGAGTGCGAGCAATTGTTCGGGGAATGTGCATGTTACGGGCTGGCATTGAGGGTATTAGCGAAAATATCGAAGTAATTAGTATCGTAGATCGATACTTGGAGCACCCTCGTGTGTATTGGTTTAAGCAGCAAGGAAAAGAAAAACTGTATATTTCATCGGCAGATTTAATGACGCGTAATCTCGATCGACGCGTAGAGGTAGCCTGCCCGATTTATGATGAGGGGCTAAAAAGCCAGATAAAATCTATTTTAGAGCTGCAGTG
>NZ_JBLRWZ010000076.1:0-1852 GCF_047920995.1 Aliidiomarina sp. | reverse complement strand
GTATTGTGGATGCAGATCAAAATAATCATTATAAGCCGCGAGGTAACCGCAAAAAGGTGCGTTCGCAAGTGGCGATATATGATTACCTAAAGGCGCATAACGAACAGTTGCTAGATGCAATACATGTTTCGAGAACAGGGACAACAAATGAATGAAATGCCTGCTATAGCCAATGCAAACGTGAAAGCTGCAGATATGGTTGCGGTACTTGAGGGCAACGAGCAGGATGCAGAGAGTAGCCCTAATGATAACGCGGCGCAGTTTGCGGCGCTCGATTTAGGCTCTAATAGTTTTCATTTGGTTACAGCGCGTATTATTGATGGGCATTTGCAGCCACTGTTACGCTTCAAGCAGCGCGTAATGCTAGCGAATGGTTTGAGTAAAAGCCGCAAACTAAATGAGGAAGCAATGCAGCGTGGGCTCGATGCGTTGCGTTTGTGCGCCGATCGGCTGCAAGGGTTTAACCCCGAACAAGTATATGTGGTAGCCACTCATACCTTGCGGCAAGCGAAGAACGCCGATGTATTTTTAGCCCGCGCGGCCGAGTTTCTGCCGTTTCCAATAAACATCATCTCGGGCCACGAAGAAGCTCGCCTCATATATCGCGGCGTTGCTCACACGAGCTCGTTCACGGGTAAGCGGATCGTGGTGGATATTGGTGGTGGTAGCACGGAAATTGTGGCGGGTACCGAATTTGAAGCAGAGCTCGTAAACTCCAATTCAATGGGCTGTGTAAGTTTTACAGAGCGTTTCTTTCGGAATGGCAAATTAAGCACAAAGCGCTTTACTCGGGCGAAAGTGGCCGCGCGTAATGAATTGGAATCGGCTGCAAATAGCTATCGACGTTTCGAAGCCGAGCACTATTTAGGTACTTCTGGAACCATTAAAGCGATTTGTCAGTGGGTACAACAGCGGGAAGAGCCGAGTTGCGAATTATTCAACCGAGAACAACTTGAACGTTGCGCCGAAGAACTGTTACAGCATAAACATATTAGTGAATTTAACGCGCTGGGCATGGACGATGATCGGAAATTAGTGCTTGCGGCCGGATTGGCGATACTAATAGCGGTATGCGAAGAGTTAGATATTAAAGAATTTGCTACCCACGATTCAGCATTACGAGAGGGCGTTTTGTATGAGCTTGCAAACCGAGTTATGCGAAACGAAGACGTGCGGCAACGAACTGTAGATGCCATGGTGGCGCGTTACCGAATTGATAGCACGCAGGCGGAGCGCGTAGCTGATACGGCGAATGAAATGCTGCGCGCTACTAAAAAAGCGTGGCGCCTCGATAGCGAAGATTGGCTGCGCCGGCTGAGCTGGGCGGCGTGGCTGCATGAAGTGGGGTTGCATATTAATTCAAGTGGTATTCAGAATCATTCGGGATACATTGTAGCAAACGCGGATATGCCCGGTTTCAGTAAAGAAGAACAAGCCCTGGTGGCGGCATTGGTGGGTAATTTCCGCAAGAAAATTCGCCTAGATCGTATTGCGCAGCTGCAGTTATTTGAGCAGCGCGATTTACATCGATTAATAGCGTTGCTGCGTTTAGCGGTAATTTTTAATACCGATCGCCAGCCTTCGCAACTGCTAGGCAAGGTAAATGTTAAAAACGATATGCTAATGCTTACGCTTAACGAACAGGGCTATTCCAACCCAATGTTGATAGCGGATTTAACGGCGGAAGTGCGGCAGCAATTGAAACTCGGAATTACTTTGCGCTTTCATGGGTAATCTTTAAAATGAGCGCAACGTAAAAAACAAAGAGTGAATAGTGTGAGTTTTACAATTTGGGTAGATGCCGATGCATGCCCCGTGGTGAGTTACTGTTTCTGAAGAAGCGGTTCGGCAA
>NZ_JBLRWZ010000075.1:0-1944 GCF_047920995.1 Aliidiomarina sp. | reverse complement strand
AAGAGCTCACTGCCATTGGCGTTTACCCAAGTTATTCATGGAATGACGCCCGCGCCGAAATCGAATTTATTTTGGCAACAGATGAAGGAAACATCATCCCTGTTGAAGTAAAAAGTGGCAGGCGTACAAGAGCAAAATCTCTGGCTTCCTACGTTGAAAAGTGTGCACCAAATAAAACTTTTAAGTTAACTGGCACACAAGGCTCTTCAGCGTTAGAACAAACCAATATCGTGATGCCTTTGTATTTCACCCAGTATTTACCACAGAGATGGTAAAAGTAATAATCAACGATGTTCAATTAAATCAGAACTAGCCTACGGCAAAGAGAAGGTTTTTGTGAATCCGCGTTTAATGGTTACGTTGGTGTTCAACGATCAGGTATCAGAGCAGGTATTATCGCAGGAGTTCGCTGTGTTGCTACCGAAGGTGCAAGCCGCGCTGCGGCCTATTCTAAATAAAGAACTACTGGCCAAACAAATCGAAGCAAGGCGAGAACACCGATTACATTGACCGCAGAATGTTCCGATTGATGATTGAGAATGCGGAAGCCGGATAAAATCTGCACCTCAAACTTGCCCTTCACAAATTTTCCTGGCACTTTAAGTTTCCAAGTAAGGAGGCTGCATGCCAGATTTGCCACAGGGTTTGTACGAGCTACTGAGAACGGCCGAGTTAGACGAGGCACTGACGCAATTTGGCGACCGCGCTGAGCTTGAAAACCTCAGTTTAGAAACCGGTTCGCGCCATTTAGCGCATGCTATTACCGAGCAGGTTTCCGATATTCTAGCGCAGGTGGCAGATGCTGGCGGCAATGCCCAAGAGCGTTTGCATCGGCAAGTTGAGCTGCTCAACCAACTTCTCGTACAAGCGCGGCAGCTGGCGCGAATTGAGCGTGAAGCAAATCCCATTATCACACCGCCACAAGTGCTACGGAGTATTTCTCCACCAAACCAACGCACCGAAATTCCGGCAATTGGCCTAGCTCAGCCTTGGTTGTTTACTTCGGGAAAAGATTCTCCCGCGCTTTTACATGAGCTGCAAAGTGAGCTTAATAGCTGCGATTCAGTAGATATTCTGGTGAGCTTCATTACGGTTTCTGGCGTGCGCAAAATTATCGACACCTTAAAACGCATTACGGCGCTCAACGCGGCAGGCAATTCGCAAACGAAGATTCGTATTATTACCACCACGTATATTGGTGCTACAGATCAAAAAGCGCTGGATCAACTCGCTGCTTTACCTAATAGCCAGGTAAAAGTTTCTCTCGATGGACGGCGAACCAGGCTGCACGCTAAGGCTTGGATTTTTGAACGCCAAACCGGTTTTGGCTCGGCGTATGTTGGCAGTGCAAACCTTTCTGGTGCGGCTTTAATGGGTGGCTTGGAATGGACCGTGAAGTTCACTGAAAAGGGGCAAAAAGCACTTTTTAGCCGCGCCAAGGCCCACTTTGAAACCCTTTGGCAAGATGAAGAATTTCAAACTTATGATCCGAATAACAGCGAGCATCAAACTGCACTTAAAGATGCGCTGGTACGTGAAAAAGGCGGTCAGTATGAGGCTGTGCAGGGCATTACTACATTTTTTGATATTCAACCAAAGCCCTTTCAGCGAATTTTATTAGAGCAGCTTGAAAATGAACGTGAGCATGGCCGTTTTAGGAATTTGCTGGTGGCTGCAACGGGTACGGGTAAAACCGTAATGGCGGCCTTTGATTACAAACGTTTATGTGAGCACGAAGGCGGTCAGCCGCGGTTTTTGTTCGTGGCGCACCGTAAAGAAATACTCCAGCAAGCTCTGAGTACCTATCGGCATGTGCTGCGCGACGGTAATTTTGGTGCGCTTCTTTCAGGGCAGCACCAACCGACCCAGTATGCTCATGTGTTCACCACCATTCAAAGTGCATTAAGCCAGAATCTGATTGAGCAATATGGTGCGGATTACTGG
>NZ_JBLRWZ010000074.1:0-2011 GCF_047920995.1 Aliidiomarina sp. | reverse complement strand
GCTCGAGTTAAGGCTAGTAAATGCTTCCGCAAATGTAGGTGAAGTAATAATTCGTTCAGATAATATGCTGTACTTTACTCCCAAAGTTGGTTTTAGCGGCACAGACGTCATCAACTATACAATCGAAGATGATTTTGGATTACAAGCCTCTGCGCAGGTGATAGTGCAAGTTAGGTTATTAGAAACTCTCGTGATTCGCGGAAAAGCGTCGAGAGGAAGTTTATCTATTTATCTTATACCGTTAATTTTATTGATTTGGTTATATCGGCAGCTGTTTTCACGCCGGAACAGCCGACATGCCAAGGGAGTACTTGGTTCCATCGTTGCAATTGTAGCTGTTACCGTGCTGCATACTCCAGTAACTTTCGCTCAAGAATTGAGTTCTGAAAGTGAGTATAGATTCGAAGTTAGGCTATCTTCTGGATTAGCTTCTAGTGCTCAAACACGAGGTAAGCTAGAAGCACAATTGCCAGAAAACGCAGATATTCTTTTATACCAACCTATTGATGTGGCGAAAATGGTCAACTTAGCCTACGCATTAACTGAGAGTTGGCACCTACAAGCAGGGTACGCTAGTTTAAGCCACGGAAAATCTACCATTCGTTTATTAACTGAAACTCCGCTGGAAACACATGCTGAATATGCAACCGCAGCACCACTTTTTATGGGTGGCTTCGTGGTTGGGATAATGTATAGGTTGAAGGTATCAGAGAAAACAAGGCTTGATTTTGAAGTGGGCTATTTAGATTGGCAGGCAACTTCTCGCAGCTTAGCGAGTAATGGTGATTTTATTAAAACACGGCATCGTGACAGAGATCCATTCGTTGGCGTAGCTTTAGGCAGGGTTATGAGTGAAAAAGTTGGTGTTGCATTTGAATGGCGACAATACAGCTTAGATTATCGTATGCAAACATACACGATTGGTGTGTGGTGGCGTTTTTAAAAAAAACAGATTTTGCTCTAGTTAAAGTTACTGAGTTCGCGGTATTCAAAGCGGTGGCGGCCCACCGCTGAACCAAGCTGATCGGCAACAGTTTGCCAATCATTTAGATCGGATTTTGCAAAGCTTATAAATGTCAAAAACCATAAATGCATTATGGTTTTTGACATTTATAGGCGTTGTATAATACGATATGAAAGGTTTTACCTATAGATTTAAGTGGCACCGCCGACGCGATATGCTTAGTTTTATACCGGCAGCGTTTAATTAGGTTACGTTGCACAATAATAGGATATCGATGCAGAATAAAAATAAACCCTATTTCAGTACCAGCGAGGCTGCAGCAATTCTGGGTGTATCCGTTTCAACAATTCAAGGATTGGTGGAATCGGGTGCTCTATTAGCCTGGAAAACCCGTGGTGGGCATCGGCGTATACCGCGCGATTCAATCTTGGCGGTACAAAAGCATACTAAGCTACCCGATACAGATAATGCAGTAACCGCTGAACAACCTGCTGCGTTGCCAAAAACTCCCCATCGAACGCTTGATATCATGATCGTGGAAGACGATCCGTTTGTAGCAAAAATATATCAAGGAGCGCTAGCAAAGTTTGCACCATTATTTCAGTTACGCACCTGTAGCGATGGCGTTTCGGCGTTACTTGAAATTGGCAAACAACTGCCCGATTTTATTATTCTTGATCTCGATATTCCCAATGTAAATGGTTTGGAAATGCTCAAATCATTCCAAAATTACGCGGCGCGTAAAGCAATTCAAGTGTTGGTTGTAACTGGCCTTGAGCAGGAAACGCTCGCCGAACATGAACCGTTGCTGCAGCACTATACTGTGGTTGCCAAACCGATATCATCGGAGTTTTTAAACGGCTACTTAGCCTGCTTGTTCTCGGCCATATTGTTTTCCGCTCAGTAGTTGGTTAATTTACTCGCCACCCAATTTGCATGCTGTTAATGCATGCTCTGCACAATAACGCTCTACTTCCTGAATACTCATCCACAACGCTGCATGAAATGCTTCTACTAACGCTTTATCAGTGGCGCGTTCGGGGCTGG
>NZ_JBLRWZ010000073.1:0-2261 GCF_047920995.1 Aliidiomarina sp. | reverse complement strand
CGCTGCTCGTTACTAAAGGTTTTCTCGGCAATATTTGGCCGTGGTGCTCGCGCAATAGCGCGCAGATTAACCAACTCATGCTCTTCGTCGAGAGCGAAACTAAACAATTGTTCGTGTTCCGCATCAAATGATTTAGATAGGAGCTGTGAACCTTGCTCGCGCAGTGCCTCTGGATTTACATCTTGAGTAAGCAATAATGCCTGCCCTTGATAACGCAAATCGGCTTGCCAAGTAATACTTTGATCGGCTGCCGGAATATCTTGCCGAGCAAGAGAATCTTGTACCTGCTTGGTGAGTTGCTCCAGGATTGTTAGTACTTCTTTATCTGAAATCCGCGAAAACCCTTTAATTAGTGAGCGAGATGCTTCGTCTTTTACGCGTGTTGTTGCATCACCATAAGCGCATAATACGCCCGGCGCTGGTGGCACAATAACCGGCCAAGCATTCATAAGAATACCCAATGCATTGGCATGTAGTGGCCCAGCACCACCAAAACCGCATAGTGCAAACTCACGCGGATCGTACCCTTGCTCCACCGAAATTAAGCGCAGCGCACCAAACATATGCTCGTTAGCAATTCGTACTATGCCTTCCGCTGCCTCATACACGGAAATGCCCATGGCATCAGCAACAGTTTGCACGGCCGCCTCCGCTAAATCCTTGCGCACTTGCATATCGCCACCCAATTTTTGGTTGGCGGGCAAATAGCCAAGAACAACGTTTGCATCGGTTACCGTAGGCTGAACACCACCTTTATTATAAGCCGCTGGGCCAGGCTCTGCCCCAGCACTATCAGGGCCAACGCGAAGTGCTTTGGTTAGCTCAGGTACGAAAGCAATCGAGCCGCCCCCAGCACCAATGGTGCGCACGTCTACTGAAGGCGCGCGCACGGCAATATCGCCAACTCGAGTTTCGCGGCGCAAGCGAGCGCTACCATCTTCTATTAACGCTACATCAGTAGAGGTACCGCCCACATCAAACGTAAGCACTTTATCGAAACCACCGCGGCTGCAGAAGTAAATTGCTCCGGCAACTCCACCAGCGGGACCAGAAAGTAATAAATTTACTGGAGTATCAGAAGCTGAATCACAAGCAGATAGCCCTCCATCTGAGCGCAGAATTGAAAGTTCAACATCGTTCGCTAGGCGCGCTTTCAATTCTGTTTCTAAGTTGGCGATGTACTTTGATACTTCCGGGCGAACGTAGCTATTAACAACGGTTGTTTCGGTGCGCTCATATTCCTGCATTTCAGGCACTACATCAGAAGAAATTGAAACAGGAATATCCGGCATCACTTCTTTTGCAATCGCAGCAATCTCTTGCTCATGCGTACCGTTGCTGTAGGCATTAATTAGCGATACTGTAAGTGCTTCAATGCCTTTGTCACGAAGCTCGGTAAGCGCTTTGCGAATTGCATCTTTGTTTAGTGGCTCTACCACAGCACCATCAGCGGCAATACGCTCATGCGCTTCAATGGTGTGGTCGAGAGTGGCTAGCAATTCACCTTTTTGGAAAATAACCCAACCGCCTAAACCACCAGGAACATACGAACGAGCAATATGCAGAACTTGTTTGTAGCCCTTAGTGGTAACTAAGCCAACTTTTGCGCCTTTGCGGGTTAAAATCGCGTTTGTGGCCACGGTGGTACCATGCATTACTTTGCGAATCTCCCGGGGATTCACCCCGGAAGTTCGACAAATTTTTTCGATACCGTTTAGCACACCAATCGAAGAATCTTTTGGTGTTGATGGCACCTTTGCCGTAAAGGTAGCGCCAGTGTCATCGTTGATCAGTAGAAGATCGGTAAAAGTACCTCCCACATCAACACCTAATCGATAGCTCATAAATCCTCCTGTACTTCTTTATCGTGAAGCCGCTATTTAGCGAACTGCGGCGCGCTCTAATTCACGTAAACTAATTGAATTGCCATTTACGCCTTGCGTGTTTAAACGAGCATTCGGAGCCAATACGAAAATAGTGGCATGGCGGCGCTGATAATCAATTGTGAAGCCAGCGTTCGAAACAATACCTTTATCACCATCTTCAGTTTCAAGAGTGCGTAAGTTGTAGTTCATCCACTTCCAAAACTCACCACGGCGATCGTATACATCAGCCATGTAAAAGCGGGGGAACTCAGTATCCATGTACATTACTTTCTTTGAATACGGATGCTCAGGTGGAGCTATGGCTTCTACCACCCATACTTCCCGAACTTCCCATTCATCACTAGGATTCCAAGCAGGACTTGATTGCAAATCAAC
>NZ_JBLRWZ010000072.1:0-2394 GCF_047920995.1 Aliidiomarina sp. | reverse complement strand
TACCTGCAGCACCAGAATCACGCCACCACTGCGCGCCCAAAACCACGCGGCCATCACCAAGTGGGCGATACACCTGCACATCCAACTGATAGCGTTGCACCGGTTGCAGGTTATACCTAGCAAACTCGTTTAATGCTGCTCCCTGTTCTAAAACATCCGGCTCCAAAAAATACGCCGCGCGCCAATGGTTGGCAAAATAATCGATATCACGTACCCGCACACCCCAACCATAGCCGGCGGTAGTAAAGTGATCAAAGCCCACAGCTAGAGTATCGCGGGAGTAATGCGCAAGTTGCTCAGCATACAAGCGCAGTGAACTTGGCGCATCGCCTGTAAGTGGTAAGTGCACATCAGCGCCAACGGTATGATAAGTAGTGCTAAGCGCGCTATCGTGATAAATCAGCTCACCATATACCGCCAACTGCACGCGGGTATCACTTTCAGTTCCTTTTAAAAGCGCATAGCGCGCGTCTACGGCAGCATTTTTTTGGGTATAGCCCAAGTGCGCACCGGTGAAGCGAGAGCCTAACTGCAGGCGAGTATGCGGGTTAGCAGTTACTCGAACTCCAAAGGCTTGTTCACGAGCGCGCACCCGTTCACCACTGGGCAATCGATCAGCGCCGGCGTATAAACCTAAACCGCGCTCACTGCGGCCAACGTAAGCGGTAGCGCTCCACGGGCCAAGCCAGCTCAACACAGGCGTGGTAAATGGTGCTGCACCTGCCCTAGTTACCCGTAGCGCCTGTAAGGGCCTCTCCGAGCGTGTATGCATGCCATCATGTTCATAACTTGGCGACCACCAAGTTTGCAATTGGTCTACCCCTACTACCCAGCTACCTAATACTTCGTTGGTAAGCATGGTAGCGGCATACGAGCCAGCAAAACTAATGCTCTGGGGATCATTTTCACGCCACGGCAAGGCTTCTCTGCCGGTACGATATGATGTTTGTAAACGAAATGCAGAATGATCGGTTTTGAAATCACGGCTAATGGTGAGCAAACCTTTCTCGCCACCGCCAACACCTGAGCCCGCACTGGCAAAACCACGTTGGGCACCCGTGCGGCTTTGGCCGTGTAGCGAAGCGCCGGTATAACCACCAGCAGCATGAAACTCCAGCACCGAAAGCACATAAAAATACGCCTGTTGCTGCTCGCGATTCAACAAGCCAGCATCAACACCCTGCATATTTTCTAGCAAGGCCCCCCACATCATTGGGTAGGTATTGGCAGAAAACTGCACCACACCCGCATCGGCTAATACCTGCAAGTAGTGGCGCACTTGCGCATCGTTGGCATCCGCCCAAGGCGTAGCTTGGGCTGTGCCAACAGCGCCGATACCCAGAAGCGCAAGCCCAGAAACAAACACCAACCCTTTAGTATTCAAAACGTAAGCCGCCATTAAATACTGTTAATTGCTGCAATCGCCACCGCCATTTGATACAAGATCTGCGTGCTAGTTGCCCACAATTGAATATTGTCTTTGTACGAAGTATTTAACGGCACCACAATGGTATCACCTGGCATTAACTCTACACGGTTGTTACTACTAAACCAGCCTCTACGATTACTGTAAGGTTCTACCGAACCATCAGCTCGCACCACAAAAATACGCTTATCATCAGCAGGGCGCTTAACACCGCCACTGCGCTCTAGGTAATCGCGCACCGTTAAACCTGCATCGTAGCGATAGGTAGAAGGCATTTGCACTTCACCAATAATCGAAACAATATTGCGCTGAGTTGGAATTACAATGCGATCATTATCCTTCAGCTCTATATCTCGATTTTGTACACCGTTTATAATTTCCGCTAAATTCACCACTAAACGGCCTACCGGCTCAACGCCGAGTAAATCATTCAGCAGCCTATCTAAATCATTGTAGTTGGTAACATTACCTTCAGTAAGGCTCATACTGGCCATTTCTTGGCGCAGCTCGTTACCAAGCGCAACTAATCTGCGCCGCTCCTGCTCACGAATTTCTTCACGGGTAAACACAGCACCATTAACAAATGCCCACTCCGTTACGCCACCCGCTCGCTCAATAACATCTCGCAGAGTTTCCCCACGGCGCACCGCATAAGTGCCAGGAAAGCGTACTTCGCCTTGCAACACCACATCTACGGTATCTTGCCATTCAGGAATCCGAAATATGTTTAAACGATCGCGCGGTTCAACGCTAACGCTCTTTATCCCAGTAATTACCTCAAATAAATTAAAAGGCACATATTCAGTATTCGAAATTTCGCCGTTGTTTTCCGTTACCGAACGCGTAATTTCTGCTCGCCGCAAATATGCCGAATCACGTAACCCTCCGGCAGCGGCTATCAATTGCGGTACACTGGCATTTTCTGCCAAAGGATAGCGGCCGGGATAACGTACTTCGCCCGATACCCG
>NZ_JBLRWZ010000071.1:0-2420 GCF_047920995.1 Aliidiomarina sp. | reverse complement strand
GGTGCTTTGCTTTACTTCGTCGCGCAGAAACTCTGGGTTGGGCTGGCGTAAATCACGCATTAGCCCGGCAAGGGTGGTATAGCGCTGCTGTAAATCAAAAGAAACGCCTTTTTCCAGTGCCCGATCTAGCCATACCGGAACCGCCGGGTTAGCAATTCGGGCACTGATATAGCGTAGCCGATCATAATCACTAGGGGTTTTACAGGTTTCGATTTTATTGCCATAGGGCAGTTTGCCGGTAAAAAGCTCATACGCTACCGTAGCTAATGCATATACATCGCCTTGAATTGCCGAATTTTTACCGGTGAGATACTGGGGATCAGAATATGCGGCGGTACCGAGCACGGAATCATGTTCGAATGGCAGAAAAATTTCCGCAACGCCAGCTACAAATACAGAGCCGAAATCGACAATTTTAATGTGCTCGGTACCATTGTTATCTTGGCAAATAATAATATTACCGGGCTTTAAATCTTGATGAATGGCCTCGCAATCGTGAAATGCCAGCAAGCCAGTGGCAATTTGTTCAAGAATACTTAACGCGCGCTTCGGCTTTACAGGGAAGTTTTGCTCCAACCACTTCTCTAAGCTTTCCCCTTCTACATACTCCATTAAATAATACAGGAAACTGCGTTGCCGGCGTTGGCGAATGATGTTTACTACATGCGGGCTATTAATGCGGCTACCAATCCACTCTTCGCGAATAAAACGCTCGATATAGCTGCTATCATCTTCGAAATTCGCCGAAGGTGTTTTCATTACTGCGATTTCGTTAGTTTCTTCATCCCGCACTAAATATAGGTGGCTGCGGCTGCTAGCAAACAGTTCTTTCTCAATCAAGAAGCCATCTACTTTCATACCGGCGCCAAACGCAGGCGGAAATGGTAATCGGGTTAACCGCTCATGATAATCATCAATATCTTCATTAGGGAGCTCGTTTACGGCAACTACGATAATGCTAATGTTATCATCACAGCCCGCGGCTATCGCCCGTTTAAGCAACTCTTCCGCGGCTTGCTCGGAAGTTAGCGGTTGCTCCAAAACACCTGCTATTGCAGCACTATCAATAAATTCGTGTAAACCATCAGAGCTGAGCAGTAATTTATCGCCCACCTGCAAATCTACCTGTTGATGATCCAACTGTAAGTTACCATCCATCCCCAATGCACGAGCTAGGAAGTGTCGGTCGTTACTTAAGTGTGCGGTATGGTCGGTAGTGAGTTGGCGCAAGGCATGCTGTTGGTAATGATAAATACGGCTATCACCAACGTGAAAGATATGTGCGGTATGCGATTTAATAATCAGTGCGCTAAAGGTGCATAGCTGCCCCTTCATGGTATTGGCAAACGCATGGCTGTGGCGATACAAGCGCAAGTTGATGGTAGATAGCACTTGGCCAGCGCTATGGCTTACCGACCAAGTATCAGGGGTTTTGAAGTAATCGCTGATAAACGCTCGAACGGCAGTGGCCGAGGCTTCTTTACCGGCCTCGGCACTGCTTACACCATCAGCAACCGCAAATACGGCGCCTTTATAGGTGAGAATATGTGCATCGCTTGGCATTTCGGCAGCAGCGGCATCTTCGTTGCCTTGTTTACCGCCTTCATCGCAAAGCACATAATAATCGAGTTGCATTAGCGTTTTGCACTCCTGCTGCACAGATTGATTTGCGTTTATTTATGGCCAACTTCAATGGTATGTACGGTACCATCCGGCATTACTTCGGCAATATGGCCGCGCGGATTTTCCATGAAGTACACGGCAACCAAGCCCACTAAAGCAGAGGCAGCAATCACATAAAAGAAGGTGCTGTAGCTTACAAAGCTTAATACAGTAAGGTACACCACTGCACCCACATTACCATAAGCGCCTGCCATACCAGCAATCTGCCCGGTCATGCTGCGCTTGATCAACGGAATCATTGCGAATACGGCACCTTCGCCTGCTTGCACGAAGAATGAGCATGCCATGGTTACTAACACGGCGATTAGAATCCACCAGTGGCTATCAATAAGGCCCATCATAAAGTAGCCCACCGCTAAACCAGAAATCATGATCAGCAGGCTGCGGCGGCGGCCATAACGATCCGAGAACCAACCACCCATAGGCCGAGAAACCAAGTTCATAAAGGCGAAACCAGAAGCCAATAAACCGGCTGTTACAGGGTTTAAGCCTTCGAATGTTTGCAAGAAGTATAGCGGCAGCATAGAAACCACAGCTAGTTCTGAGCCAAAGGTAGCAAAGTAGGCGATATTTAAAATACCAACCTGCCGAAAGGAATACTTTTCTAGCTCAGGAACGCCTGCACGCAAATGCTCTACGTTAATCGCCCAAGTTTGCCAAGTGTGGTAAATGAAAATTACCGCTAATATCGCCACAAAGATATACATGGTGCTTGCAG
Organism: Aliidiomarina sp.; assembly: GCF_047920995.1. Classification (NCBI taxonomy): domain Bacteria; kingdom Pseudomonadati; phylum Pseudomonadota; class Gammaproteobacteria; order Alteromonadales; family Idiomarinaceae; genus Aliidiomarina; species Aliidiomarina sp. The sequence goes on along the minus strand of NZ_JBLRWZ010000071.1, from coordinate 19 downwards.
AAATGAGATTTACGCCGCC
>NZ_JBLRWZ010000070.1:0-2793 GCF_047920995.1 Aliidiomarina sp. | reverse complement strand
CTCATTACTGCTCCATAATCTATTGATTCACAACCATGTTAGGGACGTAGCTGCATTCCCGCAAGCTTCAACCAATACCCATTGCACTCATTATTGCCCAGTTTCAGTGGGGCTGCCCCGCATTCGTTGGCCTTAAATTTCGCCAACCACTGTAACGTACCTTCGGGTTCTGGGCTTAACCGCACCACATCTACACTACCCCGCATACTTGGTAATTGATTCACCAAGTTATAGCGATCACCAGATTGGGTTTGAATACCATTCAACACAAATACTTCTTGGCCATCCTGGCTAAGTACTTCACGGCCTTGCGGATACTTTATGCAGCAAAGTTCGCATTGATCTTTCTGCCGATTTTCCGAACGTGCGGTGAAACATCTGGCCGACCACGCGAGTGGCATATGGCCAAAGGCAAACACTTCGGTTTCGAAACATTCCCGCACATCCTGAATGGTATCCTGCGCGAGTAATTCTTGTAGCCAATCACCAGATAGCTCTACTTGCATGAGCCAACGCTGCATGCCCATATTCACTAAACGCCGCAGGCTATGGTGGTTATATACGTTTAAAGCGGAGCCGGCCACAAAGGGCAACCGCTTTTCATAGAGTAACCCCACCGCTCCCATATCATTGGCTTCCACTAAAAACTCGCCGTTATCACAATAACGGCGCATTTCCCGCAACTCAGACGGCGCTTCTAGCAAGGTCATCGTAGATAAGCACACTTGCTTACCGGCTTCACGCAACATATGCGCTAACTGCAAATAATCATCAAACTTCAACTCTCGGCGTTTACTGCACACTGTTTCGCCTAAATAAACGATATCCACATCACTTGCAGCCACCTCGCGGTAAAACTGGAGTACTTGTGCTTTTGGCCAAAAATACTGCACAGGGCCCAATGAATATTTCATACAATTCTCGCTTTACTGGTTAGCATTCACTGATTTTCATGAATAACGCCACCGCTATTTCCAGCTGCGGTGATACGCACCAATGGTGGTTTGGCTTCCTTCGGAAAGCCCAGCCAATACACTATTCCACTCATCTTGCACACGAAACTGTTCTGGGTTTGCCATTACGGCATCAATGGCCGCGCGCCACACTTTAGTAATCTGAGCCACATAGGCTGGGCTGCGTTGCCGCCCTTCAATTTTCAGAGATTTAATCCCTTCTTTATATAATTCGGGCAGCAACTCTAGGGTATTCAAACTAGTGGGCTCTTCTAGCGGATGATAAGTATCTTGGCCTACGGTAAAGCGCCCTTTGCACAGCGTGGGGTAACCCGCCGTTTCTTCGGGTTGGAAGCGATCGATTAACACGCCATTCAAACGTGATTCCAACACGCCATCGAGTTCTTCCCAGCGCACATATGCTGCCGGTGAGCAGGCGCCCTTCGTATTCGGAGATTCGCCCGTCATATAAGAACTCAAATAGCAGCGCCCTTCGGCCATAATACAAAGGCTACCGAAGGCGAATACTTCCAAATCTACCGAACAACTGCGCGCTAAAGCTCGCACTTGGTTCATGGCTAGAACGCGGGGCAACACCACTCGAGTTACCCCAAATTCACGTTGATAAAAATCAATTGCAGCAGCGTTCGTTGCCGATGCCTGCACTGATAAATGTACTTCTTGTTCAGGATAACGGTCGGCGATATAACCGAGCAGGGATAAATCCGCCACAATAAGCACATCAACACCTGCGGCCATCGCGCTATCAATCGCCTCTGCCCAACGCTCCCACTTATCAGGGTGAGCGAAGGTATTGATGGCTACGTGAATCTTACGGCCATGCTGGTGCACGAAATGCACCGCTTCTTTTAATGAGCCTTGCTCTATATTTAAGCCGGCAAAATGGCGAGCATTGGTTTCATTTTTTAGCCCGATATACACAGCATCAGCGCCATTCTCAATAGCCGCTTTCAGTGCCGGCATACTGCCTGCAGGACACAACAACTCCATAACGCGCCTCATCATTCGGTTTTTGGTGGTAGTTGGCACCTTAACGCAGAATTTATGCATAAAAATTGATATAGATTAACGTGCCATCACAAACTTTTGGTACCGTGTTAAGTATTCTTATTCTACGCCTTTATTTCACGGAAGTTATTGAATGTTCAATAAAAATAGAGTTATTCACAAAGTGGTATCTAGCGCTCCACAATGGGTGCAGAAAGGGCTTAACGTGCTGCCAGCGCCACTCACCAATGCCGGCTTACAATTTACCTTGAACCAGTTTTTTAAACCCGATTTGCGCGCTGGCCGCTTTTCTTTCCTAGCAGCAAAAACCGTGCATGTTGTGGTAGCGGATATTGGCCTCGCATTTTATATCGCCCTTAATCCTCACCATATGCGGCCAGAACTTATGGTAAGTAATCCAGGTTCCCAGGAGGCAGATATCCTGTTCCGTGGTGATATGAATGATTTGTTGTTACTGATAACGCAACGAGTAGACCCGGATACGTTGTTCTTCCGCCGCAAACTAATGCTCATTGGTGATACCGAACTCGGCTTAGAACTGAAGAACTTACTCGATACGATCGAACTTCATGAGCGCTTACCAAAGCCCCTCTATCAGTTAAGTAGCGAAGTTGCAGAAGAAATCTTATTGCAACGAAGCTAACTTACCCGCTCACAGTAGCAAGCAAAAAAAAACCGCTCTGCTGTGTTGCAGAGCGGATAAACGTCAGAGAATCTGGAGTAGTTCTCCGCGACGATTAAATGCGAGAAAGTTAGCTATATTCCCGCCTTTAATACTTTCCACCATCATTTTCAATGGTTGCTCAGCCTG
>NZ_JBLRWZ010000069.1:0-2906 GCF_047920995.1 Aliidiomarina sp. | reverse complement strand
ATGGCAAGTGGCGCTGCCACTGCATCCAGAATACCGCACGTTACCGATGGTTTGGTATGTGCCACCACTTTCACCTATTACCAGCGCAGTTGAGGCTGGCCATGTGGGAATGAATGGTGAAATCCCAGATCTTAAATCGTTGCGGATTCCGTTGCGTTATCTCGCCAATATGCTTACTGCTGGTGACGAAGCTCCGGTAGAACGTGCACTTGAGCGGATGATCGCCATGCGTGCCTACAAACGTTCGCAGCAAGTTGATGGTGTGGAAGATTTCCAAGTACTGAGAGACGTTGGCTTAACACCAAACCAAGTAGAAGAAATGTATCGCTACATGGCGTTGGCCAATTATGAAGATCGCTTTGTAATCCCAACTAGTGCCCGAGCGTATGCCGAAAATGCCTATAACTTGAAAGGTGAATGTGGTTTTAGCTTCGGTAACGGCTGTGGTGGTGGTGAAAGTGATTTGAACTTGTTCGGCGGTGATAAGAAAGGCGTTCGAAAAGTAATTCCAGTAGTTATGAAGGATTAATTGTTATGCAAATAGCCCGAGTTATATCACTGCTGCTGGATTACCCTACTGAGGGCATCGTTGCAGCTAAGCAAGACCTTCTGCACATCATTGCTGAATCAAGTTTGGCTGATGTGCGTAAAGCCGATTTAGCGGCGTTTGTTGAACGCCGCTGTGCTGGCAACATTATGGATTGGCAATCTGAATACGATAGTTTATTCGAACGTGGTCGTTCACTTTCGTTGCTGTTGTTTGAACATGTTCACGGGGAATCCCGCGATCGTGGTCAAGCGATGGTGAATTTGATGGGCCAATACAAAGAAGCTGGTTTGGAAATTGGTGTGCGCGAATTACCAGATTACATTCCGCTGTACCTTGAGTTTCTTTCCACGCAAGGGGAAGAAAATCTAGTACTTGGTTTGCAAGAAGTAGCCCATATTCTGGCGTTGCTTACTGCCCGATTGGAACAACGTGATAGTGATTACGCCGCAGTTACCCATGCGCTATTAAATCTCTCTGGAGTTGCTGTTGATTTGAACGATGTGCGCGAGCAGATCGCTACCGAGAAGCGGGACGATACCAAAGAAGCGCTGGATAAAGTTTGGGAAGAAGAGATGGTTACGTTTGGCCCTGATTCGAAAGCCGATGGCTGTAGCTCAGGGGTAAGCAAACCTTCTGAATCACAACGTAAAGATCAGTATGTACCCATTAACTGGGCTGATGCGAAAGATGCGGCAAGCCCATCAGAGCCATTAGCGAATTCTAGCCGAGAGGAAGTGAACCATGAACATTGATCTATTGTTGTTTGGGATTTATCCCTACATCGCCTCGGTTATTTTCTTCCTTGGCAGTGCGTTGCGTTACGATCGTGAACAATTCTCATGGAAAGCGCAATCGAGCCAAATATTGGATAAGAAGTACTTCCGTGTGGCGAGTGTGTTCTTTCATGTAGGTATTATCATGATTTTTGCCGGCCACTTTGCGGGTTTGGTGATTCCGTATGAAGTGTGGGATGCACTTGGCGTTACACTGGCGCAAAAGCAGCTTATTGCTGTGGGTGTTGGTGGCCTCTTCGGTTTTATCTGCTTTGTTGGGTTAACGATGTTGGTGTACAGACGCTTATTTAATCCTCGGGTTCGTGCGAGTAGTTCGGTAATGGATACGCTAATTCTATTACTAATATACTGGCAGCTAATTTTGGGCATTATCACAATTTTTGTGTCTACCGGCCATATGGATGGTTATGTAATGAAGGATCTGATGAGTTGGAGCCGTTACTTACTAACGTTCCGCCCAGGTGCAGCCGTGGAGTTTATGGCTGACATTCACTGGATTTACAAAGCACATGTATTTTGGGGCGTTACCTTGTTTGTACTGTTCCCATTTAGTCGTCTTGTACACATTTGGAGCGTTCCGATCAAATTCTTAGGTCGTAGCCATCAAATAGTACGTCGCCGTTATTAATTCCGTTATATGAGGCGGCATTAGTGCCGCCTTTTTTACCGATTACGGTGGTGGGCTTGGAACTCGTACCGTGAAGTTAGAGGTGAATATGATTCGTGTTAACGAAACAACAATTGAAGAAAAAGCTGTATTAGAAGAAATGCAGTACCATCCTGCTGAATCTCAGCGAGATGCCATGCTTAAAGCAGCTGAGGCTTTGATCATTGGCGAACTATTAAAGCAGCGTGCGCGTTCGCTAGGATTCAAAATCACCTCGGCAAGGGCACAAGTAACAGAAGAAGATTACTTGGATCGCTTAATTGCTGAAGAAGTGCATGTGCCTGAGGCCACTGAGCAGGAAATTGCTACGTATTTTGAGCAAAACCGCGGTAAGTTCACTACTTCGCCATTACTTGAAGTACGTCATATATTACTTGCAGCGCCTCCGGGTGAAGACAAACCGCGTATCGAAGCACTGGCATTAGCGGAAGAAATCATTAAACAGCTGCAGGCTGGTGGTGATTTTGCTGGCTTAGCTCGAGCACATTCGGCGTGCCCTTCAAAAGAAACTGGGGGTAGTTTAGGCCAGCTTAGCCGAGGGCAAACTGTGCCAGAGTTTGAGCGCATCGTTTTTGCTGCCGAGAAAGGCTTGTATACCTTGCCAGTAGAAAGCCGTTACGGCTTTCATGTGGTGTGGGTAGAGCGAAAAGTTGCTGGCGCACCACTTTCATTTAGTGCTGTGCGGGAAAAAATCCGTGATTACTTGAATGAAAAAGTACGCCATAAAGCGATAGCGCAGTACATACAGCAGTTAATTGCTGATGCGAAAATCGATGGCTATGATTTCTCGGTATCGCAATCGCCCTTGATGCAATAAAGAGTGCAATAAATCATCCGCAAAAGATAAGTTGCTGGCCATAAGATTTCTGCTATGTTTATGCTTTCCATACGCATG
>NZ_JBLRWZ010000068.1:0-3045 GCF_047920995.1 Aliidiomarina sp. | reverse complement strand
GGTTGCTCAGCCTGTTCAGTGTTGGGGGCAATACCAATCAAACCGCTCATACTGGCAGCAAAAGCGATATCCCAATCCTTACCCGTTTCTGCTGATTCCGCTAACAAAGCTTTAAAGCTTTGCACTTCTTCAGGTAACTTATCTACACACAACACCGGATCTAGATACCCGCCCTCACCTTGCAAATACCGCTGCTTTTGTTCCTCTGTTGCCGATTCAGGCATTTCAGCTTTAGCGAATACAAACAATAGCCGCTGTGGCTCTGCTTGCTCCTGGGCTGCATTAATAAAATCATCATAACTGGTTAACATGCTCTAGCTCCGCAATTGCATACATTTCTGCTGTGCAGTGTAACGAAACAATGCCCCCCCACCTAGACCACCGAAATGGGGGGTTGCCTCCCCCTTAATAGGTAGATTGCAAGAGATTGGGGTTACGGTGGTAGTGCCGTAATGAGTGTTCAATGCGGCGGCCAGAACTGAAGGCCGATACACGTTTCAGGTAACCTATTACGCGGGTGCCATAATCGATATTTGTTGAGCCACATTCAGCGCATGCATGTAAGGTGCGTTTATCAATTGCCTCACATTCGTTGCATATGGTGATCTTCACATTAATACAGAAGTAATTGCAGCCAGTGGTTGCGGCAGTATTAAATAATGCATAATAGCCATCGGTGTTCAGCTTTTCATCGAGGTTCAAGTGCAGCGCAGAACCGCCATCTAAATAATCAATAAGCTCCCGCCCGTGCAGCACAAACTTATCTAGCGAATTAATTTCATCACTTTCTACGGTGTAGAAATAAGAGTTGTAGCAATCACGAGGCACCACATAACCATCAGCACGATCCCATTTGGCATTTTTGATACCTAAATTTTCAGCAGGCACAAACTCGGTGTTAAACATGTAACCAAATTCTTTCTTCGCCGCTTTATTCGCATCAAAAATCACCTTCAGGTGGCGTTGCACAAAATCTTTATATGCGGTGTTATTACCTACCGTTAAGCCTTGATATTCGGCGGCCTCTGCCATGCCGTTAATGCCTATGGTTAAAAATTGCTTATCCAAACTGATAAAGCCAGCATCATAAACCGTGAGTAACCCTGCTGCTTTGTACTCTTCCATTAAATGCCGATAAGCCACCTGATATTGATGAATTTTGCGCAATTCGGTGGCGAGATCCCGGCCATCCTGTATTAAGCGATTCATATTGATGGTAATCACGTTGATCGAGCCCGTTGCCACACCGCCAGCACCGAGCGTGTAACTAAAGGTGTTGTCGGCAATTTCACTCCGTAATCGACAACATGATGCGAGAGAATCGGCGTTATCCGATAGATAAACAAAGAATGAGCTACCTTTCGCCATGTGGCTGGCCATATCATAAGCAAAGGCTTTATCTTTGCATTGGCCGCTATCAGTGAGCATAGCTACGGTAACTACTGGAAACGTGAGAATGGTTTTGTTGCGCTCTTGATTCAACCAATCCAAGAAAAAATCTTGCAGCTTGGCAACTGATGGCCAACTTGGCTTGCTGAAATCAGGGAATACAAACTCGCCAAACATGCTATCGAAATAGAACTTATCGTAAATGGAAATATTCCAAAATACACTTTGATACCCGCGTGCCGCTGCAGGTTGGTTCAGCGCATACACCACGTGCTGTAAATGGTTGGCAATTTCGTGGCGATGGGTGGTTAGATAATCATCGCCATAATCTTTGCGGGCGAAATAATCGAAGTACGTTAAAAACTCAACCGTGGCCACCGCGCCAGCAAACTGTGAGCTAACGGCAAATACGAAATTCACGAAGGTGCCGCAGAATGATTCAATGTGCTTGGGCCCTAACGATTCGCCCCCCAGCTTAGTTAAGCCATCACGTAAAAATGGATACATAGTTACCGAAACACAATAGGGCTTGAGGCTCGTTTCGTCATGCACGTAAATTTCATGGTCTTCAATTTGCCGCACATACTCCGTAGCTAACTCAACCCCGTAAAGCTCGGTGATCTTTTTGCTTACTTGCGCGCGATTCACCTGCACAAAGAAATCTTTCATGATCTCTGCTTCTAGTGTTGCCACGTTTTTCTGCGTAACGTTCGCGTTCGCATCCATTTTCGAACCATCTGCAGCGTTTTCGGCCTGCAAATACTGTTCAATAAACTGCAATTTGCCACTAATTTGTTCTGGTTGTAGCCGTAACATAATCGTTCCCCTCGTGTTTGGCCCTTCCGCTTACCTGCAATGATTAATTGAGAAAGCGTACATTCAGCAGTTCGCCACTTCGCAAATCCACAAACCGTTGGTTGGTTGTTTCGCTGCTAAGCCCCCCACGAGCTGCTATCCATGGGCCTGTTTTTAGATAATCCAGCCGTTGCCGAATCGCTAACGGTATCGTTTCTAAACCTGTGTATAGGCAGGTTTTTAAACCCGCACTGCGGGCAAATTCTAAGAGTTGTAGTAGTGCTTGTGGCTGCCATTCACCGCCCATGAACAGCACACATGTAAGTAAGCCTCGGTATTGCTCTAAGCGTTGCTGTAAATAGCTGGGCGTAAGTTCAACGCCTGAGCCTGCGGGCCAGCTATCTACGCTATGGCATCCCTTACAGCCAACCTGACAGCCGGTAATGGTGAATGCCAGCGTGGTTTCTCCAGGTACCTCTTGCCATACAACAGCTTCACTGCAATAACGAAGATAATTTTGGCCATGCTCTGACATTGGACGCGCTCCACTTAAACACCACATCTTGTGCTTTAATTGCTTGGTTAGCACAATATATAGTGCCAACCATAAGCAGAACGCAAACTGGAGAGTTGATCTAGATCAAGGTTTTGTAAGGCTGGAATTTGGAGATCGTAGCAAACCCGCGGCCAGCTGCGATCTCCTACCTCGTCAGAGGTAATAGGTAAGCATCAACCATGCTTTTCGGGTATCAACAGCATAGTTTTTAGCTTGGTAATCGGCATATTTAAGCTGTGCCGCAATGCCATTATGGAATCGTTTAGTAGCTACGATATTCCATTCAGAGCCATAATCTCTGCGGT
>NZ_JBLRWZ010000067.1:0-3111 GCF_047920995.1 Aliidiomarina sp. | reverse complement strand
TGCTATTGCTGCGCTCATCTTGCAACAGCAAATAGTTGGGAGTGGTTGCGATGGTTATTGGGCAACCTGTTACGGCAGTAGTTTTGATTTTTCCGAAGCTGCGGTGGGTTACGCTTTTTGCCAACGGCCTCGTTCAACTGCTCATGTAAGCTGTGCTATTTTTATTCGCGATCAGCCCGAAGCAGAAGCGGATCGTCAAACTGCTAGCACAGTAGCAGCTTTCATTGCGGCGGATATTGCTACAGGTAATGATGGCTGGCGCTTGCTCAGCCAATTCACCAGTACCGAGGTTGAGAGTGTGCTGAATGCGATACAGCAAGGCAATATTGCGCTGCGTGAACCCTGTTGGCCGATACTTGATTTTGCTGGCAGCCGCCAAGCTATTCATGATACGAGCTGTGAATAAGTGTTTTGTGCTGCTCCCAATAGCGTAATCCTCAGTATCGTAACCAGAAAGAAAGGAAGCCACTTTGTTAGTATCTTTTAATCAGCTGATTTGTACCCTTGATGGTGAGCCGTTAGCGCTCACCGAGAATAGGGCTGCCTGGCGTTGCAGCAAGGGCCATAGTTTTGATATTGCTAAACAAGGGTATGTAAATTTGCTGCCGGTGCAGCACAAGCGCAGTAAAGATCCGGGCGATAGTAAAGCCATGGTGGCCGCCCGCCGGGAGTTTTTGCAGCAGGGCTTTTACCAACCAATTGCGAAGGCGATTAGTACGATAGTGCGTGCGGAAGCAGCAAGAGCGGATGCTGAATCCTGTTTTCCGGTATTAGATGCGGGATGTGGCGAAGGTTATTATCTACGTGAACTGCTCGCAGATGCCGATATTCAACAGCATCAAGTAGCAGCGGTGGGGCTAGATATTTCCAAATGGGCCGTTATGGCCGCCAGTAAAACTTGCGAGAATGTGCGCTGGATAGTAGGCACCAACGCCCACTTGCCCATCGCCGATCAATCGATTGATTGTGTGTTGTGTGTGTTTGGGTTTCCAGTACCCAGTGAGTTCTTAAGAGTATTAAAGCCGAATGGCTGTTTATTGATGGTAGAGCCTGAAGCAGGTCATTTGCACGAACTTAAAAACGTAATCTATGCCGATGTTAAACAAGAAACCGAGCGCTCACTAACGATGGATGGCTTTATTCATAAAGAGAGTTCGCATGTGCGATATGTAGCAGAATTGCCAAATAACCAGCAAATTCAGAACCTATTTAGCATGACCCCCCATTATTATCGCGCATCAGCCGAAGGCAAGCAGCGCGTGGCGGAATTAGCATCGTTAAAGGTGCAGATTGCGGTTGGTATCCACGTTTTTAAAGGCATTGCAACGAGCAGCAGCTCCATCGAGTAATTTCCTCATTGGGTAGTATAGAAAAAAATCTGGCACCACAAAGGTGGCGCCAGAGATTAAGGTTTTAAACAGTATTATGCATTTTTTGCTGCAGCAAGTTCAGCGGCGGTGTCTTTATAAAACACCCCTTTCACCACTTGCCAGCTTACTGCTAAAGCACCCACAATAAAGATTACATCACCTACGGTACGAACCCAGCGCAGCATTTGTAGAATAGGCTGCTGCATAAAGGCTTCGCTACGCGCGTACCACAAACCTTCTGAGGCGCTTGCGTAGAACTGAATGAAGCCAATGGGCAATAAACTGGTAAAGAGCATGAGCACAAGGCCCCAGTTTAACCACCAGAATGCGGTTTTCATTAGGCCTTCATCAAACTGCATATTGGGTTTGATGTAGCGTAGGATGAGCAAGCAGAAACCGAGCGCTAAGAAACCATATACCCCGAACAATGCAGCGTGCGCATGGGTTGGCGTAGTATTTAATCCTTGTATGTAATATAGCGCGATCGGTGGGTTAATCATGAAGCCCATTACGCCTGCACCGAGCATATTCCAAAACGCTACAGCAACGAAGAACATGAGAGGCCATTTTAACCGTTCCATCCAAGGGGCGCGGGTTTTTAAGCGCCAGTTTTCCCATGCTTCATAGCCCAATACCACGAGTGGCACTACTTCTAGTGCGCTAAAGGTAGCCCCTACCGCCATTACTGGGGTAGTGGTGCCTGAGAAGTAAAGGTGATGGAATGTGCCAGGAATGCCACCGAGCAAGAACAGCGATGCTGCGGCTAAGCTAGCGGCAGTTGCGGTGGTGCGTGATACTAAGCCCATGCTATGAAAAATGAAGGCTAACGAAACGGTAGCAAATACTTCAAAGAAGCCTTCCACCCAAAGGTGAACTACCCACCAACGCCAATATTCCATGATGGAAATATGCGTACGCTCGCCATAGAAGAAGCCAGCACCATAAAACAGCCCAACAGCTATTACCGAACAGATAAATAATGCTAATAGGTTTTTATCACCGCCTTTTTTCAGCGCAGGCAGCATGCCGCGTAGCATTAGCACTAACCAGAATAAAATACCCACAAATTTAAGAACTTGCCAAAAACGACCAAGATCAAGGTATTCATAGCCTTGATGGCCAAACCAGAAGCTTAAATGTGGTGGCATAATTTGTGCAATGGCGAGCCAATTGCCGATAAAGGTACCCGCGGTAACAAGTACCAGCGCCCAAAATAAGATATCAACACCAAGCTTTTGGTATTTGGGATCTTTACCGCCATTAATGATTGGAGCTAAGAATAAGCCTGCGGCTAAGAAGCCAACCGCGATCCAAAACATCGCCGCTTGTAAATGCCAGGTGCGCACTAAGGTGTAGGGGAACCATTTAGTGGTATCTAACCCATAGAAGCCGCTGCCTTCAACTGTGTAATGCGCAGTTAAACCACCCAAAAATACCTGTAGTGTAAATAACGCTACCACTACGAATAAATATTTACCCAATGCTCGTTGGGATGGTGTTAGTTTTACCAAACTTATGGGATCTTGTTTGGGTGCCTGTGGCTCATCATGCTCTTCTTTGCGTAAGAATGCCCAGCCCCAAATTAATGCTCCCACACCAGCAATAAGTAAAATAATACTCACTAAAGACCAAATTACATTCTCAGCTGAAGGCCTGTTACTAATCAGCGGTTCATGCGGCCAGTTGTTGGTGTACGTGATGTCCGAATCGGGGCGTTCGGTAGTCGCCGCCCAGGCAGCCC
>NZ_JBLRWZ010000066.1:0-3353 GCF_047920995.1 Aliidiomarina sp. | reverse complement strand
GATGCTACTGTTAAGCTGCTGCAAGGCGCTTGCAGCTGTTTCGGCTTTGTTCGCGCCCACATCGCTTTCACGAAAGAGAATCTGGCGCTGCAGATTGCTTTCGTCAATGCTATCGTGGTCGGCTAAATAGAGCGTGCCCACGCCGCTACTTGCCAAATAGGGTGCAACCGCACAGCCTAATCCACCAACCCCTACAATCAGTACTCGTGCGGCAAGAATTCGTTCTTGGCCAATAAAATCGAGCGCGGGCAACATAACGTGGCGAGCGTAACGCATGCTTTGCTGATGGCTTAACGATGTGCTGATGGGATTTACTAAAGGTTTCATATGCTTTCTCTGTGGTTCGGTTACATGGCTATACTGGGCTCTATAATGTATGCACTTAATACTATTCACTCTAATACTGGCTAGCTGCTATTTTAACCCTAGCCGGTTTGCGAGTTTATGCAGATTACTGGCATCAACGCCTAAAACCCGCGCGGCATGCGCCCATGATTGTTCAGTTTCGGCAAGGGCGTGGCGAATTAGGTTGCGTTGTGTTTGCTCCACAGCGCTTTTTAGCGAGGGCAATGGAGCGTTGGTTGTAATTACTTCATCGTTGCTCAAAGCCGCAACGGGTGTATCGCTTAAGCCATGGAAAAACTCTGGGGTAAGGCTAACAATGTCGGCACGATTTACACCGTGGCTCAGCGCTTTGATTGCTGCACGGCTAACCACATGTTCAAGTTCGCGCACATTTCCCGGCCAATCATAGTGGAGCAATAGCTGTTCTGCGCTTGCTGATAGCCGTAATGAACGGAAGCCAAGCCGCGCACGATTCTGTTCTAAAAAGAACCCAGCGAGTAACAGAATGTCGTTGTCTCGCTCTCGTAATGGTGGAATATGCAGAGGGTATACGGATAGGCGATGGTACAAATCGGCTCGGAACTCACCACTTTTCACTTGTTCTTGCAGCTTACGGTTAGTAGCTGCCACGATACGCACATCTACATATCTAGTTTTGTCAGTGCCCAATCGTTGCACTTCGCCATTTTGCAAAACTCGCAGCAGCTTGGCTTGAATGCTCAATGGTAGCTCACCTACTTCATCAAGAAAAATAGTGCCATTATGTGCTGTTTCAAAACGCCCTTGGCGTTCTCCCGCAGCGCCGGAAAACGCGCCTTTGGCATGCCCAAAAAGCTCACTTTCAGCCAATGTTTCCGGTAGTGCGGCGCAGTTTACATACACCATAGGCTGCTTGCTGCGTGGTGAAAGCACATGCAGCCGCCGAGCGAATAGTTCTTTACCTGTGCCGGTTTCGCCTAGTAGTAATACCGGCAAATCGGAATCGGCCACTACACTCAGCTCAGCGAGTACGGCACGAATTTCTTTACTATGGCCAATAATCGAAGCTTCCGCTTGCAACTTCCGCTCCATTTGCTCTTCACTTTGCCGCCCTTGGCGCAGCGCCTTGTTATCTTGCTCTAATCGAGACATCCGCAGCATGGCTTCAATTACCAACGCGCAACGTTGTAACTCCACACGATGCGTTTCGTTAAACGTGCCCGGAGTAAGCGCATCCAAGGTAACTACCCCCCATGTTTCCCCCTCAATGAATAACGGCATACCCATGCAATCATGTACTGCTAAGTGTTGTCCGGGCTGCGCCTCAATGAGGCCATCATAGGGATCGGGCAGGGGGCTATTGGGCTCAAAACGGATAGCGGTGCGAGCGCTGCATAACATGGCCAACCGCGGGTGGCGAGCAAGCTCAAAGCGCCGGCCAAATGCTTCCTTTACCAAACCATGGTTTGCTACTGGGGTAAGTGCATCGTCTTCTTTGCGCAACAGCACTACCGCGCCGCAATCAAAATAATTCTTTAACGTAGCCACCAGCTTTTGCAAGCGAACGGGGCCCGGCTGGTTGGTAACGAGATCGGCAAGTAAGGTTTCTTGAATCATGGTGTTTTCTACCTAGGGGTGGTGAATTCCACCGTAAGAAGCGAGGGTAAAAAGTACCATGGGCGATAATTTCTGCATATTCCAACAAAGGAGTACCTACTTTATGTTAGTAACAACATGTTTCTTGCGATTACAAGGTGCGCTGTGGCGAATTTTGCCCAATAAACGCTTGGGCTACTCTATGAACCCTAAATGTGGGTAACTTCACTAAGGTGGCACAACTATTGCAAAACCTGAGTAGTGGTACGCAATCTCAACGATTGCTAATTTGAATCGCACTAGGAGAGTAGTATGCAGTTTTCACCCAGCACCGAAGCCAACTTAAATCGCAGTGTTCATCAGTGGCAGAAAGCCGCTAACCCAGAGCTTATTGAGTTCATTCTAGAACGCTATCATGCAGTGCATCGGCAACAATTGCCTGAGGCAATTCTGCTTGCTCGTCGTGTGGAGCAAGCACACGGTGGCGAGGCGCATTGTCCAGATGGTTTGGCGGAGCACTTAACGGCAATGTTTCAGGAGTTAGAAAGCCACATGATGAAAGAGGAGCAGATTTTGTTCCCGATGCTCGCTGGCGAAAGCTATCCCCAAGGCCCAATTATGGTGATGGAGAGTGAGCATGATGATCATGAGCTGGCGGTACAGCAGATTCTGGCACTCACCGATAACTTGCGATTACCGAGCGGCGCATGCGGAACGTGGCGAGCTTTGTATCAATTGCTTGGCGAACTCGTAGCGGATGTACGTGCGCATATAGAGCTTGAAAGCCGGGTGTTATTCGTGCCGGAAGAGCAACTAGCAGGGCAATGCTGCGGTAGCTGTGGAGGTTAGGATAACGCCCCAGAATGGCAAAGCCCAACTCATCACGTTATGAGCTGGGCTTATTTTTTGGGCGATTACACTACTTTCGAGTAACGTTGTTGCCCTTCATGTAAGTAAGCATCAAAGGTACTGCAAATACTGCGTACCCATAAGCGGCCAATAGCCGTAACCTGTAACGCATTATCATCCAGTGTTACTAAATCATCATTAAGGAAATTGGCTAACCGTGGAATACTATCGGCAAAGTACTCTCGGAAGCTCAGTTGCCATTTCGCTTCGAATGGCTTGATATCTAGTTGAAAATGACAAATCACCTCAGCAATTAAATCCGCCCGGATTTGATCATCGAGGGTTAGGCTCACGCCTTTTACTACCGGCAATTGTTGTTGTTTCAGAGCCGCATAGTAATCCGGTAAATCTTTACTATTTTGCCAAATCACCCCATTTACCTGACTGATAGATGAGTTGCCTAAGCCCAATAAAGCGTCGGAGCCATGGGTTGTGTAGCCTTGAAAATTGCGCTGCAACGTACCCGAGCGTTGAGCTTTTGCGAGTTCATCTTCAGGGCGCGCAAAGTGGTCCATGCCAATAAA
>NZ_JBLRWZ010000065.1:0-3362 GCF_047920995.1 Aliidiomarina sp. | reverse complement strand
CAATTGCAGTGTAGACCCGTCTGTTGTGGGCGGTCTGTTGATTCAAGCCGGTGATCTGGTTATCGACGGAACACTGAAGAGCAAGCTTTCACGGCTTGCACAATCACTGCAATCATAATCGGGGACGAGAGCATGCAACTGAATTCAAATGAAATTGCTGAACTGATCAAGAAACGAATTGAGAAGTTCGAAGTTGTTAGTGAAGCTCGTAATGAAGGTACTATCACCGCTGTAACAGACGGCATCATCCGGGTAACTGGATTGGCTGATTGTATGCAAGGTGAGATGATCGAGCTACCTGGCAATCGCTTTGCTATCGCATTAAACCTTGAGCGCGACTCAGTAGGTGCGGTAGTTATGGGTCCTTACGAGGACTTACAAGAAGGCACAAAAGTTAAATCAACTGGACGTATTTTGGAAGTACCTGTTGGCCGCGCCCTTTTAGGCCGTGTTGTTAACACTCTAGGTATGCCAATCGACGGTAAAGGTTCAATTGACGCTGATGGCTATGAGCCAGTAGAAAAAATTGCACCAGGCGTAATTGAGCGTCAATCAGTTGATCAACCAGTGCAAACTGGTTACAAATCAATCGATGCCATGATTCCAATCGGCCGTGGCCAGCGTGAGCTAGTTATCGGCGATCGCCAAACTGGTAAAACGGCGATGGCGATTGATGCCATCATCAATCAGAAAGGCACCGGCATTAAATGTGTGTACGTAGCTATCGGCCAGAAAGCTTCTACAATTGCGAACGTGGTTCGTAAGTTAGAAGAACACGATGCGCTTGAGCACACGATTATTGTTGCGGCATCTGCTTCAGAATCTGCGGCGTTACAGTACTTATCAGCTTATGCTGGTTGTACGATGGGTGAATACTTCCGCGATCGCGGTGAAGATGCGCTTATCGTATATGATGATCTTTCTAAGCAAGCAGTTGCTTACCGTCAGATTTCATTGTTGCTACGTCGTCCTCCAGGCCGTGAAGCCTTCCCTGGTGACGTGTTCTATTTGCACTCGCGCTTACTAGAGCGTGCAGCTCGCGTAAACGCAGATTATGTAGAGAAATTCACTAAAGGTGAAGTGAAAGGTAAAACCGGTTCACTAACCGCGTTGCCAATCATTGAAACCCAAGCTGGTGACGTTTCTGCGTTCGTACCAACCAACGTAATTTCAATTACTGATGGTCAGATCTTCCTTGAAACTGATTTATTTAACGCGGGTATTCGCCCAGCCGTTAACGCAGGTATCTCAGTATCTCGTGTAGGTGGTGCAGCACAAACTAAAATCATCAAGAAACTTGGTGGTGGTATCCGCTTAGCATTGGCTCAGTACCGTGAATTGGCAGCGTTTGCTCAGTTCGCATCTGATCTCGATGAAGCTACGCGCTCCCAGTTAGAGCATGGCCAAGCGGTAACCGAGTTAATGAAACAAGATCAATACGCGCCAATGAGTGTTGCGAATATGGGTGTATCTATTTTCGCAGCTGAAAAAGGCTTCTTGAAAGGTGTTGCAATCGATAAGATTCAAGACTTTGAGAAAGCACTGCTATCTTACTTCAATAGTGAGCATGCAGAACTTATGGCGAAAATTAATGAAACAGGCGACTACAACGGCGATATCGAAGCTGAGCTAAAGGCAGGCCTAGAGAAGTTCAAATCAACTCAGAGTTGGTAATTCATAGGCCGCAGGTAACTGCGGCCTTCAGTCGTTGTAACGCGGGAGATTAATCATGGCCGTTGGTAAAGAGATTAAAACTCAGATCGGGAGTATCAATAATACTCAAAAGATCACCAGCGCAATGGAAATGGTCGCTGCGTCGAAGATGAAACGGGCGCAGGAACAGATGGCATTAAGCCGTCCGTATGCTGAGTCCATTCGCAAAGTGATCGGCCATATTGCCCAAGGTAACCTCGAATATCGCCATAACTGGTTAGAAGAACGTGAGGTTAAGCGCGTTGGTTACATCATCGTTTCTACCGACCGTGGTTTGTGTGGCGGGTTGAACAGTAACGAATTCCGTAAGGTTGTTCGTGATGTTCAAGAGTGGCAAGAAAAAGATGTTGAAGTTAGCTTCGCGGCAGTGGGCAGTAAAGCGTCAGGCTTTTTTAAACGGTTATCAGGCAGCATCTTGTCTCAATCATCAGGGCTTGGCGATCGGCCAAAAGTTGCTGATGTAATAGGTACGGTTTCGGTTATGCTTAAAGCCTTCGAAGAAGGTGAGCTTGATCGAATCTACTTGGTGTACAACAAGTTTGTAAACACCATGACCCAAGAGCCAGTGATCAACCAATTATTGCCGTTGCCAAAATCAGAGACTGCCAAGCGCGAACACGCATGGGACTATCTGTATGAACCGGATGCCAAGTCTATTCTGGACACGTTGTTGCGTCGGTTTATTGAAAGCCAGGTGTATCAAGGCGTTGTTGAAAACCTCGCCAGCGAGCAGGCAGCCCGAATGGTCGCAATGAAAGCGGCTACGGATAACGCGGGTGATCTTATTGATGAGCTGCAGTTGGTATACAACAAAGCGCGTCAAGCAGCAATCACTCAAGAAATTTCCGAAATTGTTTCGGGTGCCGGTGCTGTTTAAGGCAACAGGTCAGAAAGATTTTGCAGAGTTAGAGGATAAGTCATGAGTCAAGGTAAGGTCGTCCAAATCATTGGCGCAGTTGTGGATATCGAGTTTCCGCAAACTGACGTTCCAAAGATCTACGACGCACTCCGCATCGCTGAAGGCGATCTGAAAGGGTTAACCCTGGAAGTTCAGCAGCAGCTTGGTGGTGGTGTTGTTCGTACGATTGCACTCGGTACTACCGACGGTTTACGTCGTGGATTGAGTGTTGAAAATACAGGTGAATCAATAATGGTTCCAGTTGGTAAGGCAACACTAGGGCGTATTATGAACGTTCTAGGTGAGCCTATCGACGAAGCAGGTGATATCGGTGAAGAAGAGCGTATGTCTATTCACCGTGAAGCACCATCTTACGAAGACCAATCAAGCTCTATTGAATTGCTTGAAACCGGCATCAAAGTAATCGATCTAATTTGCCCATTCGCTAAGGGTGGTAAAGTAGGTTTGTTCGGTGGTGCGGGTGTTGGTAAAACAGTTAACATGATGGAGCTAATCCGGAACATCGCAATCGAGCACAGCGGTTACTCAGTATTCGCAGGTGTTGGTGAGCGTACTCGTGAAGGTAACGATTTCTACCACGAGATGAAGGATTCTAACGTACTTGATAAAGTAGCGTTGGTTTACGGCCAGATGAACGAGCCTCCTGGAAACCGTTTACGTGTAGCACTAACGGGCTTAACCATCGCTGAGAAATTCCGTGATGAAGGCCGTGATGTACTATTCTTCGTAG
>NZ_JBLRWZ010000064.1:0-3968 GCF_047920995.1 Aliidiomarina sp. | reverse complement strand
CATAATTGAGTAAACACTCTCTAAACCAATGCGGGTGGCTACGGAATTTTCTACAGCAGTGTCGAAACGAGGTAACCATAGGCTAACTTGGCCTTGGTATTCACGCATCATCATGCGCGTCACATCAATAGTTTCAACATCGGTATCTGCGAGTATTTCCGCTAGTGCCTGATAAAACACGCCTTCAGCTCGCAGAACATTGTTGTCGCGCGGTGAACGTGTGTTTCTGGCGAACTTCGTGAGATATGGCGTAGCAGAGAGGGGATTCCCGGCGAAGTCGCCGTCAATGAACACTTGGTTATCGTCAACCATCAGAAGCAACTTCGGAGCAACACCGCCAGCGCCGGTTGCACCACCAACTGCAGCACCTTGCTCGTTCGCATACTCTAAGAAATCGTGTTGCAACTCAACCACAGAATCGATGGAAAAACGGCGGGCGGTATCGTAGCCGATTTGCTCAGCAGCTTCCTTAATTCGTAAGTTCCCAATAGGCGCCATGCATGCTTTCGTAAGAAGTGCATAATTTTGCTCAAATTCGCTACTTCTGCTGACGTTGAGGTAATTTAACCACCATGTGCGCGATTCACCTGCGGGCAGTAAATCGTCTAGTAGCGCAGGCCAACTTGGATAATCAATAGGAACGATAGTAACGGGCGCATTTACACTGCACGCCCAGCAATCCTTTCTTGCGTAGCTCAGCACATGCCTAATGTAATCGGGTAGGTAGGATAAAGTAACGTGACTATTCATTTTATCGCTGCCAAATCGAAGCTCTGCGGCATCCCACCATTTACCTCGATTGAAGAGTTGTAGCGTTACGGTTTTCATAGTGGCGCTCGGTAGTTTAATGCTGTTATCGTAGTAATATAGACCATAAAACGGTAACAATCTACTTTTCTTGGCTGTATTTCTCGTATGAAACAGAATCAGACTACTGGTTCGGGGGTACGTATTCTGTTTCGTTAGGGCTATTAAGAGTAGAGTGTCTAGTATACTCAGGCCTCACCAGACAACACAACGGTGTCCGTCGATACTTAAAACAAGAAACTGCTGAATGAAGGCCCGTGGCAAGGCTTGCAAGGTGACACTGAAAAATAGGCAGATTTCCATTGCCATAAGATCCTATAAACTAAATTGCTCGCACTATTTATGCACAATAAGCGAATTATCGTTCGACACAATAAGCGAAAAGTGATACAACACAATAAGCGAATAATAGATACGCACGATAAGCGAGTAGAACCACCATGGCAACACCTTCGGATAAACTGGCTGATGCCTTAGAAGCACTTCACGATCTTCAGATGAATGGCTCAGTTGCCATACGCTCTGCTGATCTCTCGCGCACTCACCGAGAACGCCTCGTTCAAAATGGCTTCCTTGAGGAAGTCATCAAGGGCTGGTATGTGCCAACACGTCCAGATGAAACACGCGGGGAGAGTACGGCTTGGTATGCCTCCTTTTGGCAATTTTGTGCAGCCTACCTTAACCACTTAAAGGGCGACGACTGGTGCTTATCACCTGAGCAATCTATCGCGCTTCATACCGAAAATATGACCGTGCCAGAACAGTTATTAGTTCGAGCTACCAAAGCACGGAACAATGTAACAGAATTGCCTCACGGGACATCACTATTAGATATTCGCGCCGCGCTCCCCGAACCCGCTCAGGTGACGAGCAAAAACGGTCTGCGCATATATAGCCTTCCTGCTGCTTTGATTGCCTGTAGCAAGCAGAGCTTTGCTCAAAACCCAACAGATATGCGCGCGGGACTATCTATGATTAGTGATGCATCTGAAGTTTTGGATCAGTTGCTAGGAGGTGGGCGTAGCTCTATTGCTGGCCGTTTAGCAGGTGCATTCAGAAATATTGGCCGCACTCAAATTGCTGACGATATTATGGACACAATGCGCGCGGCTGGGTATGATTTGCGCGAAACAGATCCGTTTGAGCAACAATCCAGCCTAAGCTTCTCAAGGCGCGAGCAATCCCCATACGTAAATCGTATACGGCTTATGTGGCAGCATATGCGGGAAACTGTAATAGCGCACTTTCCAGCATCCCCGACGCAAACAGTCAATAAAAACGCATACATGCAGCATGTTGAAGATGTGTATGTAACGGATGCCTATCACTCGCTTTCTATTGAGGGCTATCGTGTCACTCCTGAGTTGATCACCCGCGTTCGCACTGGAGATTGGAATCCAGAACAAAACGCCGATGATAAAGAGCGGCTAAATGCTTTAGCCGCCCGAGGTTATTGGCAGGCTTACCAAGCCGTGCGCAATAGTATAGGTCGCATACTCGATGGGCATAATGCAGGAGATGTCGTCGATAACGATCATCGCGTATGGTATCGCGAAATGTTTGCGCCGGGAGTGACGGCTGGTATTCATAAACCTACCGATCTTGCTGGTTATCGGAATGCGCCCGTTTTTATCCGTCGTTCCATGCACACGCCGCCAAGCCGCGAGGTTGTGCGCGATGCTATGCCAGCGTTTTTTGAGTTGCTGAAAGCCGAAGAGAATGCCGCTGTGCGTGTTGTGCTAGGGCATTTTATATTTGTCTATATTCATCCTTATATGGATGGTAACGGCCGCACAGGGCGTTTTTTGATGAATGCCATGCTTGCCAGTGGCGGCTACCCTTGGACGATTGTGCCACTGGAACAGCGCAATGATTATATGGTTACACTTGAAGAGGCGAGTACAAACCAAAACATAGAGCCTTTCACGAAATTCTTGGGGGTACTTGTTCAAGCTTCACTGGATGGTAAAGCAGAGCCTTCAATTCCGAATGATTAACGAATAATCAAGATATACCGCTTATGATATTAGTAGATACGTGGCTTAATTCTGAGAAGCCTGAAGGTCTGAAATACGTACTGAGCTGCCATCCCGATCCACAGACTCGAACGTCCGCTTCACGCCCTGAGACATTCAATAAGAGTTTTTACGTCGCACGTAAAGTCGAGTTTTGCTCTCTCAATGACTTCAAAGTCGCCTAGGAAGTTTTTCGTAAGGATAGCTACATGTCAGATACAGCACTGATAACCAAACTAACAACGTTGGACGAGCTCTTCACCGGGCGTCGATTTTGTATACCAGACTACCAGCGTGGGTATGCCTGGGACAAAAAGCAAGTGAACGCGTTATTGGATGATCTAACGCAGGTAAAGCCATCAGGGCCTATGCACTATACCGGGACTCTTGTTGTGGTAGAGAGCAAACAGCAGCCGACGTCAAGTTGTAAACATCCCCCGGTTAGTGCCACACATTTTTAGAGGTCTGTTCGTTCGTTTTTACCAATCTGGTAAGGCCTGAGTATTCTAGGCACCTTTTATTTGCTTAAAATGATTATATTCATTTTTGTCGTGCGACACGCATCGATTGTGTATGTCCAAAGAGTTCTGAGTTTATAAACCATCTAAATAGAAATCTCGTTGATGCCATGGCTCCGCTCTTCGGGGGGAAGTCAACCGGCTTTAGAATTAAAGCCATAGTATTGTAAATCCATTCATATTCATCTTCTTGAGAAAGCCAGTATAGGACCAACCGAGCTTGGTAGTTGCTCGATATTGCAGACGAAGGTCAAGCTCGGTTGGTATTTCAACAACTTTGGCTCTTTAGCGCGTTATGCTAAATCGCTTTTAGAGTGTAAGTAGCTCAAATAACGCAGAGCAAAAATATTGGAATGACTATAAACCGGTGGCCAATATAACTTGACCATTACAGCTGACATAGTGGGGAGATGAGACTGGATTAGTTCAAATCTAATCTGAAAGAGTACCTTAAAAACTGGTAACCGTCAGGCCAAAGCTGAGCTAGTGTAACTTATAGCTTAGGCCAGCCAACGACTTCGTCAAAATCTGTCATTGCTCTAAGTTTTAGTATCAACTTTTTCGCAATCTCAAAATCGTTAGCACTCTGCACCTGCCTCCCTTGAGCGTCCAGATAGTCAGTCTCCGA
>NZ_JBLRWZ010000063.1:0-4105 GCF_047920995.1 Aliidiomarina sp. | reverse complement strand
GCTACCACCTTTTAAATTAAACCTGGTGGTAGCTTATGGATTTAAACTATGGCTGAATAGGTGTGGTTTCAGTGACGCTCACGCCATGCCCACTGCTGCTCAGTCAGTGTGATGGTGCTGCCTGGCATCTTGCGCGGCCATTTGAATTTGGCTTTCTCAAGGCGCTTGTACCACAGGCAAAAACCGGTTTTGTCCCAGTACAACACTTTCAGTTTATCGCGCTGGCGATTGCAAAAGATAAACAGTGCGCCACTGAAAGGTGAGAGCGCCATCTCGCTCTCCACTATGGCACTGAGACCATTGATACTTTTACGAAAATCAACCGGCGCTTTGTGTAAATAGATAGCCGGCGGCTCAACGAACATTTTCATGCGCTGAGCTCTTTGACCAGTTGCACGACCCAGCGCGGTGAAACCGACAACGGCAATACCAACTCGGTTTGGCCAATACGAAGTTGCAGCGTCTGTTGCGAAGTTACCGACTGCGGCACCGCCAAGGCAAAACCCGTGTCGTTATCTTCAGCTTCGCGTTGCAGCTCTGAACGCCGCTGACTAAAATACGCAGGATTAATGCCTCGCGGCTCGCAGAAATCTTTCTGGCTGAGATTGCTTTGTTCAAATTCAGCTATCAGCACTCGCCATTGCTCGCGCGTGCGATGTAATCGACTCATCGTGCTACCACCTTTTAAATTAAACCTGGTGGTAGCTTATGGATTTAAACTATGGCTGAATAGGTGTGGTTTCAGTGACGTGTATTTTTGCGCGAGCATATTTGGCCTGCCATACGGTTTTACCATGGCGATCTACACCGTGGACGTGAAAAACTGACTTGGCAATATCGACTCCAACGCGGATAATATTCATCTGGGCTTCTCCTCATCTCAGTGATGTTTGACCCACTCACCATTTTGGCACATTGATGCCGGTAGGGTGAGGAGGAGTCCATCCCATTGCTTACGTTTGTATAGCCAGCAAGGCCGATTAATCAGCACGATTCACAATGGTGCGATAACCGATTATATTTACTTAGGCAACCAAATGGGGGGTGACGTCAAAGCCAACAAGGTATTGAGTTAGGTGCGACGAAGGTTTGGGTAATGGCATTATAGCCAGAAGGTTGACATAGGTTCGTGAGTTGTTAGTGTGATCATACACACGAAGATTAATTCTGTGGTTTATACAACACGAAATATAGGGATGTATATATTAAAAAATGATTACCTTAAATTTGACAATGTTGGCCTTACTTTTCTCATTTTCTGCGTTTGCCGACACTACAAAAGAATTACGCAGCTGCTTTAATTGCACTTCAATAGAAATTGTTAATGATGCGAGTGTCCGGCTCCTTTATGAGGGAAATCTTGAAGAAATTACAGTGATCGATTTACATGACGGAACGGCTAAAACTTACATGAAAATGTGGGTAGAGGATGATCCTCGTCAACCTGACGGCTGGAGGGTTTTTCGAACAGATACACCTAGCCATATTTCTCAAGCGGCGTCTGACATAAGCACAGAGACCAGAGAGGCAATTATAGTAGTCCCAAGTGATGGGATTAATTCTGCGGCAGATTTAATTGATGAAGCAAATGACGACTTTGTGGATAGTTGGGTAAAAAGCCAAGCTCCTATTCAGCTGTGGTTGGCCAACATTGATAGTCGGCTACTTGGACTTGTTATACCTGCAGCCAGAGGTATCGTCCGCCGACTCGAGTTTCCGGATGGGTCAAAAGTATCCATTAGATTCGCGAGTCTAGATAACAAAGAGCAACTCTTCGATATTTATGTGCTTATTGATACCGCTAGAGACGCAGATGGAAATAAAATATTCACTTCAGCTGAGGAATATGAAACTGGAACTTTCCGTTTTGTTACTGAAGACGCTTATGATAGTTTCGTTGGGCGTTTAGCTGGATTTGGAATAATGATTAATTTAACTTGGTCACAAGTAGTTGCTCAAGATGGCGTTGTTAGAATTAGGGATTGTATGCAACATCCTGACGGCTCAATTACTTGTGAGGAAAGCGATACCCCGGATGATTAACACTCCGCCACTTTCCGGTGTATGATTTCTCTACCGGATCTATTTGCAGCCAGACCGAAACTCGGCAATTGTGTGAGCGTTTAGCGCATTCAACGGCATAGGCTTTGTGAACGTAGTTTGTTATCTTATTGCAACATAATAACAACACTTGGAGAGCCACCACTCATGAAATACGCGATTCCGTTACTTACGGCTGCGCTGCTTACTGCTTGCAGCGATGCCCCTGCCCCGGCCGATACTTCTGCAAGTTCCGGCCACAACTTAACCTACCCTGAAACCCGCATGGGCGAAGTGGTGGATACCTATTTTGGTCAGCAAATTCCCGATCCGTATCGTTGGTTGGAAGATGATCGAAGTGAAGAAACGGGTGCTTGGGTGCAAGCGCAGAATGAGCTTACGTTCTCATATTTAGAGCAAATTCCCTATCGGGCAGCTATTCGTGAGCGGTTAGAAGCTTCTTGGAACTTTGAGCGCTTGGGTGCGCCCTTTAAAGAAGGCGATTACACCTATTTTTACCGCAACGATGGTTTGCAAAACCAGTTTGTATTGTATCGCCAAAAAGATGATGGCGAGCCAGAGGTATTTTTAGATCCGAACACCTTTAGCGATGATGGCACTACATCTTTGGCTACGTTGAGTTTTTCGCGCGATGGTAGTTTAGCAGCGTACGCTATTTCCGAAGGTGGTAGTGATTGGCGCAAAATTATTGTGATTGATGCTGAAACCGGCGAGCAAATTGGTGATGTGCTCGAAGATATTAAATTCAGTGGCATTAACTGGGTAGGTAACGAGGGTTTCTATTACTCTAGCTATGATAAGCCAGATGGTAGCCAGCTTTCGGCCATGACCGAGCAACACAAGCTGTATTATCACCAGCTAAATACCCCGCAATCACAAGACGAAGTGGTGTTCGGGGCGGCGCCGGGCGAAGAACATCGCTATGTGGGCGCAAGCGTAACCCGTGATGATCGTTATTTGTTGGTATCGGCTTCGGTATCAACTTCAGGTAACAAGCTGTTTATTAAAGATTTGCAGAACCCAGAAGCGGGCTTCTCGGCGATTGTAGATACACCTGAAAACGATGTGAATTTCCTTACTTCGGATGGCGATAAGTTGTTCTTCCTTACGAATATGGATGCACCAAATCGCCGGGTAGTGATGGCAAATGCGGCGAACCCGCAGCCAGAGCATTGGCAGGAAATTATTCCAGAAACTGAGCATGTACTGCGCGCCAGCACCGGTGCAGGCTTCGTATTCGCAAACTACATTGTGGATGCAGTTGCCAAAGTGCAGCAATACGATTTTTCTGGTGAATTAGTTCGCGAAATTGAGTTGCCAGGTGTTGGCAGCGCGGGCGGTTTTGGTGGCAAGCGAGATGCGGAAGAGCTGTACTTTAGCTTTGCCAATTACATTACCCCGGGCAGCATCTATAAGTTTGATCCAGAAAGCGGTGCAAGTGAGCTGTATAACCGCCCAGAAACGAACTTTGATCCAGCGAACTACACTTCGGAGCAGGTGTTTTATACCTCGAAAGACGGCACGCGCATTCCGATGATCATTAGCTATCGCAATGATGTTCAGCGGGATGGTAGCAACCCAACCATTCTTTACGGTTATGGTGGCTTCAATATTAGCTTAACGCCTTCATTTAGTGTGGCGAATGCGGCATGGATGGATATGGGCGGCATTTATGCAGTAGCCAACATTCGTGGTGGCGGTGAATACGGCAGAGCTTGGCATGATGCGGGCCGCCAGTTAAATCGCCAAAACGTGTTTGATGATTTTATTGCTGCGGGTGAATACCTTATTGCGCAAAACTACACTAGCAGCAATAAGCTGGCGATTCGTGGTGGTTCTAACGGTGGCTTGCTGGTGGCGGCGGTATCTACCCAGCGCCCAGAATTATTCCAAGTAGCGATTCCAGCGGTAGGTGTACTTGATATGCTGCGTTACCACACCTTTACGGCTGGCGCTGGCTGGGCGCATGATTACGGCACTGCGGAACAAAGTGAAGAGATGTTTAGTTATTTGCTGGGTTATTCGCCGGTGCATAATGTGCGTG
>NZ_JBLRWZ010000062.1:0-4383 GCF_047920995.1 Aliidiomarina sp. | reverse complement strand
CAGAGCTAAATACATCGGGATATTCATTAGAATGAGGGTCCATAACGCACCCCATGAAGATACCAACATAGCGCCTGATTTCTTTGGCTTAAAGTAGATAGATCCTTTTGGTGTGTTGCGGGCAAGTTTGTAGAAAATGATGCCGTATACGCCACACAAAACACCTACTAAGGCAATTGCATAGCGCCAGCCATCATCACCACCAAATGCTAAAGCGATGGCCGGTAGGGTCATTGCCGCTGCAGCAGAACCGAAGTTGCCCCAACCACCATAAATACCCTCAGCTGTACCTACTTGGTGTGCCGGAAACCATTCGCTTACCAAGCGAATGCCAATTACAAAACCGGCACCCACAAAACCAAGCAAAAAGCGGAATATTGCGAGGCTGGTATAGGTGGTAGCAAAGGCGAAACCAATACATAAGAATGCGGAAATAACCAACAGCCAGGCATAAATCAATCGAGGGCCAAGTTTATCAACCAACATACCCACGATAATGCGTGCGGGAATGGTCATTGCCACATTTAGAATAAGTAGGGCTCGCACCTGTGCATCGGTTAAATTAAGGGATATTTGAATCGATGAAAGTAAGGGAGCGTGCGCAAACCAAACGGCGAACGTGAGAAAGAACGCAAACCAAGTAAGGTGAAGTGTTTTGATCTTAGGATCGCGAAAGCGAAACAAGTTCAAGCTAGTGGTAGATGATGCTGACGACATGATGACCTCATTGAAAGTAAGGATTTATCCTGAGAGCATTTTCTGCGCCCTTGAGGATAGCTTGATTGATCTGTATCAATAAGGCTATCTCCTTGTTTTTATTGTGCTTATTGTTTGTACCTAGAAGTAAGTAGTAAGCGCTTAGCGCAAGCGTATGTGTTGCGCGCTGCGTATACCCAAAAATAAGTATGCAAATCATGGCTGGGGGATAGGCCATCGTTGTGGAGGTATCCCATGTGGCTCGCGCAATTTTCAGCGGGAGTTATTATGATGAGGCTATTCCCTGTTCATTCGGTGAGAACTATCCATGGAAGCAACGTTACCTAAAGCTTGGCGAGCGCTCGCAATAGCTACATTAGCGTTTGCAGCAAACTTTTCGGTATGGATACTGTATGCAGTTTTAGCAATCCATATTCAAGAACAGCTGCAACTAAGCGGAATTGAGCTTGGGCTGCTGTTATCTGCGCCAATTGTTTCTGGCGCCCTGCTGCGTATTCCCGTAGGCATCATTTCTGAGTATATCGATGCTCGGAAATTGTGGATTTGGCAGATGCTGCTTACTATTCCAGGCTTGCTGCTATTGCCGTTTATTGAAACCTATTCAGGCTTTCTGTGGGTGGGGCTATGGATTGGTATCAGCGGGATTTCATTTACTCTAGGGGTTCGTTACGTTACCGATTGGTTTTCCCGCAACCAACAGGGGCTAGCGCTCGGCATTTTTGGCGCAGGCAATGCTGGTGCGGCGATATCCTTTGTGCTGTTACCCTTGTTGGTTAATTGGCTAGATTGGCAATGGACAGGGCCTTTTTATGCCGCCGGCTTATTGTTGATGCTGCTTATTTTTGTGGGGTGGGCACCGAAAATACCAAGCTATGTGCCGCGCTATCAACCAGCGTGGCGTAAACAACTTGAGCCGCTTAAAGAAGCGCGCGTATGGCGCTTCAGCCTGTACTATTATTTTGTGTTCGGTAGCTTCGTAGCGCTTATCCTGTGGCTGCCGAGTTACTACATGAAGGCTTATGATCTGAGCTTTAATCAAGCGGTAGCCTTCACACTTTTCTTTGTTACCACATCGAGCATGGTACGCGCGTTGGGCGGTTGGCTAGCTGATCGCTACGGTGGCCAGCTTGTGAATTGGAGTGTGTTCTGGGTATGCTTGGTGTGTTTGTTCTTCCTCAGCTACCCACCCACCACGATGACCATTCACGGGTTAGAGCGTGATGTTGTATTGAACATTGAAATCAACGTTTGGTTATTCACAGTGCTGATTTTTGTGATTGGTATTGCTCAAGGCTTGGGGCGAGCCAGTGTATACAAAGTAATTCACAATCATTATCCAAATCAAATGGGTTCGGTGGGCGGTATGGTTGCCGCTCTCGGTGGTTTGGGTGGCTGCACCTTACCCATATTATTTGGCTTGGCACAAGATTTGCTTGGTATTAGCAGTGGCGCCTTTATGGTGCTGTACGCGGTACTAGCAATCTGCATGACAGTGATGTTCTTTGCAATGCGAGCGGAGCGTTATCAATGTGAATTAACAGCCGCGGCCGCAAATGATTTTTACCAAGAATAACTGAGGGGCAGATTTTGAACGATGATCACATTACAACGATGGCAAAAGAACAGGCGCTAACCGCAATTTTGCGCCAAGCTTTTCGGCCGATGTTCTTATTTGGAGCGCTATTTAGTGTAATAGCTATGGCGCTTTGGGGCTTGGCGCTTGCCGGCAAAATACAGCTGAACGTGTATCACAATGTGATGTTTTGGCATCAGCATGAAATGATTTATGGTTTCGTGGCCGCCATTATCGTTGGTTTCTTACTTACCGCGGTACAAAACTGGACCGGAACTCGAGCAACCCATGGTACACCGTTACTGATACTCAGTGTTGTGTGGCTAGCCGGGCGTTTGCTCATGTTATTCGGCGGTGATCTACCACAAATGCTGGTAGCCATAGTAGATGTTGCGTTTTTGCCGCTGGCGGCATTTATGTTTGGCCGTATTGTGGTGAACGCAGGGCAGCAGAAGAATCTATTCTTTGTACCAATTTTATTATTGCTAGCGGTAAGTAACGCGATTATGCATGCGGGGGTACTACTCGATCAGTTTCACTTTATTAGCTATGGCAGCATGAACGCAGTGTGGCTCGTTACCTTAGTGATGGCTGTGGTGTCGGGGCGCGTGCTGCCAATGTTTACCGCCAACGGTACGGGTACGCCCAAAGTAACGGCTAAACCATGGCTAGATAAGCTAGCGCTAGGTTCTTTGTGGCTTATTTTTATACTGCACTTCTTTATGCTCATCAGTTACATTCCAGCTAAGGCGATGGCGGTGTTATTTGCGTTGGCGGCCTTGGCCAATGCGTTGCGCTTATTGCGCGTGAAAGGGTGGATTGCTTGGCGGGTTCCATTGCTGTGGTCTTTACATATCGCGATCGCCTTTATTCCATTAGGGCTGCTGCTATTTGCACTGCGCTATGCTGGGTTTGCTGTAGGCGCCAGCACCGCTGTGCACGCCTTAACCGCTGGCGCTATGGGTATTATGATTCTTGCCATGATGGCTCGGGTTTCCTTAGGGCATTCGGGTAGGCTATTGCAGCCTAAAGCAGTGATGTCGGTTGCTTTCTTACTTGTTATTTGTGCCGCATTAATGCGGGTTGTGATGGCATCGTGGTTCCCTAGCTTAACGATCACTTGGTATAACGGGTCTATTATCGCGTGGGTAATCGCCTATGCATTATATATCTTGGTATACACGCCTATTTTAACTAAACCACGAGCCGATGGCCGGCCTGGCTAATTGTTAAACCTAGAGAATTGTTAGAATTGTAACGCGGCTTTGATTCATATCAAGCCGCTGGTTTTCTGAACGGCTACACTATCCTTCTAGAGTATCCGCCCTGCTATAGCTTTTGAGAAGTTCAGGGCAGGGTGGATTGCGAATGAGGAGATTGTTATGGCCGTTAAGAGTTCTGCTGCTAGCGCAACGCAAAGCCAGAATGAGTGCAGCGTTGCAGGTAACGCGCAGAAACCACTGGTGTATTCCTGTTCAGGTTGTTCGAATGTGGCGCAACTTGCCAATGATATTGCCGTATGGTTAAGCCGAGAAGGCGTAGCGGAAATGTCATGTATTGCTGGCGTTGGTGGCCATGTGCGCAGTATCGTAAAAACGGCGAAATCAGGGCGGGATATTATTGCCTTAGATGGTTGCCCTTTGGCTTGTGTGAGAAACACCCTTGCTCAACATAACATTGAGCCAAAATGGCACATTGAGCTCACGCGCATGGGCTTAAAGAAAGATAATCAAGAAAACTGTACTCTAGCCGATACGTATCATGCGCTTGATTATGTGTATCAGCAGATTGGTTTAAATCTCCACGAAACACCTAATCCGCTTACCCGCATACCGGGCAATGCGAACGCTTCGGAAGCGTAAGCCTTTGCCAACTTGCATTGGCCGCATCGTATAACAGTAATGTGCCGGCTAGGCTTTCGCCTACGCCCGTAATAATTTTTAAGGCCTCCACTGCCTGCATGGTTCCGATTACCCCTACTACAGGCGCTAACACACCCGCCTCCATGCAGGAAAGCTGCTGATTACCGATTAAATGGCTGTAGCATTGATAACAAGGAGTGCTTGGCTGCATTGGAAATACACTAATTTGCC
>NZ_JBLRWZ010000061.1:0-4489 GCF_047920995.1 Aliidiomarina sp. | reverse complement strand
GATACCGGTTACGTAGTTCCGCGAGAACTCTTCTTGCTCTTTTCGTTGTTCTGCACGAACGCTATTTCGGCCCATGAACCAACCATAGGCTGCAGCGATTGGTAGTAACAGAAACAGTAACTCGAGCATTGTATTAGGTTTCCTTCCTTATACTCTATACTTTGCGATTGGTATCATTCTCAGCCTGAAGCTTACTCAGCTGACGCACCACTTTTTTTAACCGTCTGTTTTGCCAGCGCAGCTTTACGTAATCTAAGCTAACAACCACTAAACCTAGCACAAAGCCCACTAATAGTGTGCCAGCCAGAATCGTAGCCATGGATACTTCTGCTTGCATCACCAGTAGGTTGATAGATGCCTCTTGAGCATTATACTTCCCTAACACGAACGCAATTAGAAACAGGAGTAAAATGGGTATTAAACCAAGTAGAAATCGGGCCATACAGCGTTCCTTTCCCTTAAGAAAATAAAAAAGGCATGCCATTATAGCATGCCTTTTCAAGAAACAGAGTTAAAACCAAGCAGTTACACCTGTACTGCTGCGTTCACCCGTTCGCGGAGCGCTTTTCCAGGTTTGAAGTGAGGCACATACTTGCCCCCCAAATCTACCTTTTCTCCCGTTTTCGGGTTGCGCCCTACACGTGGTTTGCGAAAGTGTAGCGAGAAGCTACCAAATCCGCGAATTTCAATTCGGCTACCATCAGCAAGGCTATGCACCATTACCTCAAGTATTTCCCGAACACCACGCTCAACGTCTTTAGGTTGCAGCTCTGGCTGCCTGTGAATCAGTTTTTCAATCAGTTCAGACTTCGTCATAACAGATCCTTAATGCTGATAACATAACAGCCAGCAACACATTCGTGTTTAACACTACAGGTTACTAAGTTCCAACGATTTATTAATCGTCAGTTTTAGCTGCTTTAAATGCTTCTGCCATTGCGCTACTAAACGCAGCTTCATCAGCGGTGTTAACTGTTTCCATTGCGGCTTTCTCTTCCGCTTCATCTTTCGCTTTAATCGAAAGGCTGATTACGCGGTTCTTACGGTCGATACCCACATAACGGGCTTCAACTTCATCACCAACGCTTAGTACAGTTGATGCATCTTCAATACGCTCACGCGCAATATCAGAAGCACGAACATAACCTTCAACACCATCAGCTAGCTTAATCATTGCGCCTTTGGCGTCAACTTCAGAAACAGTACCTTTAACAATAGCACCCTTCTTAATAGCTGCAAGGAAGTTGTTCACTGGATCTTCAGAAATCTGCTTAATACCCAGAGAGATACGCTCACGTTCTGCGTCTACTTGCAGAACTACCGCTTCAACTTCATCACCTTTCTTGTATTCGCGTACGGCTTCTTCGCCAGCAGCATTCCAAGAAATATCTGATAAGTGAACCAAACCATCGATGTTGCCATCAAGACCAATGAAGATACCAAAATCAGTGATAGATTTAATCTTACCGCTAACTTTATCGCCCTTCTGGAAGCCTTTTGCAAACTCTTCCCATGGGTTAGGTTTACATTGCTTGATACCAAGAGAAATACGACGACGCTCTTCATCAATTTCAAGAACCATAACTTCCACAACGTCATCTAAGTTAACAATCTTAGATGGGTGAACGTTTTTGTTGGTCCAATCCATTTCTGATACGTGTACTAGGCCCTCAACGCCCTCTTCTAACTCAACGAAACAACCGTAATCAGTAAGGTTAGTTACGCGGCCAGAAAGAGTTGAGTTCTCTGGGTAACGAGCAGAAATATCGCTCCAAGGATCTTCGCCAAGCTGTTTCAAACCAAGTGAAACACGCGTGCGATCACGATCAAACTTAAGAACTTTACAGTTAATTTCGTCGCCAACATTCACGATTTCGCTTGGGTGCTTAACACGTTTCCAAGCCATATCAGTGATGTGCAACAAGCCATCTACGCCGCCCAAATCAACGAACGCGCCGTAGTCAGTAAGGTTCTTAACGATACCTTTAACTTCTTGGCCTTCTTGTAAGTTTTCAAGCAATTCATCACGCTCAGCGCTATTTTCTTTCTCGATAACTGCACGACGAGAAACAACAACGTTATTGCGTTTTTGATCAAGCTTGATAACTTTGAATTCTAAGTCACGGTTTTCTAAGTGAGCAGTGTCACGAATAGGACGCACATCTACCAAAGAACCAGGTAAGAACGCACGAACACCGTTTAGATCAACAGTGAAGCCGCCTTTAACTTTACCGCTAATAATACCGATAACAGTTTCTTCGTTTTCATGTGCTGCTTCAAGTTGCAACCATGCTTCAAAACGCTTCGCTTTTTCACGAGAAAGGATCGTTTCACCGAAACCATCTTCTACCGCATCTAAAGCTACTTCCACTACGTCGCCAACAGCGATTTCGAGAACACCTTCATGATTCATGAACTGTTCAGCTGGAATAGCACTTTCAGATTTAAGACCCGCGTCTACCAGTACCAAGTTGTTCTCGATGGCAACAACAGTGCCTTTTACGATAGAGCCTGGACGGGTTTCGACTTCTTTGAGGCTTTCCTCAAATAATTGCGCAAAATTTTCAGTCATAGGTTTAGTTAACTTCGTTTAATAGACATCCACACGAAAATCCATATCGGCGGGGTTGTTTAACATTATCAGCGAAATCCTTTCCGCCGACCGTTGAATGGCAATGCCTAAGCACTACTCTTCAATTTGTTACGCTCTCGCTGCTAATCGGCTGTGGGCGTAGCGCAGCACCTGCTCTAGCACTTCATCGATCGTTAGCGAAGTTGAATCTAGAATTAGCGAATCCTCCGCTGGCTTCAATGGCGCAACGGAGCGATTTGTATCGCGTTCATCTCGATCGCGAATCTCTTCAATTAACGTGTCTATACTAGCATCAAAGCCCTTTTCCTGCAATTGCAAGAAACGGCGACGTGCGCGTTCTTCAGCACTTGCGGTAAGGAAAACTTTGGCTTCGGCATCAGGAAATACTACAGTGCCCATATCGCGGCCGTCTGCAACCAAGCCCGGCATATCGCGGAACCCACGTTGCCGGCGCAAAAGCGCGTCGCGTACTCGCGGTAGAGCCGCTATTTTCGAGGCGGTAGTGCCTACCTGTTCGGTACGGATAGTAACGGTAATATCTTCGCCTTCTAAAATCACATGCGTTAAGCCTGTTTCTTCTTTCGGCACAAACTCAACATCTAAATCTGTTGCTAATGCCACCAAGCTCTCTTCGTCTTCTGGAGAAAAGTCATGGTGCATGGCAGCAATTGCTAAAACTCGGTAAATTGCACCGCTATCGAGCAAATGCCAACCTAGTTTATCGGCCAGCAATCGGCATAACGTACCCTTCCCTGAGCCACCTGGCCCATCGATGGTTATCACTGGAGCTTGTTCAACAATAGGCGGAAGCTTATTTGCTGCACTGCTACTTGAATCGATATCGGACATGCCAACCTCTTAACGCGTTAAAAATTTTAAGCGCGCAAATTATACAGAAAAGGCAGCGAATTGCACTTTAATTGCTGTGAACTATCGCTGAAAGATCAGAAAAGAAGTGTGGATAGGTTTTTCGGCAGCAATTCGGATCTTCAATGCTTACTCCATTTTTTGCGAACGTAAGCAGCGCAAAACACATGGCCATGCGATGATCATCATACGTGGCAATTTGCGCATGCTGAATATCTACCGGCGGTGTAATACGCAGCCAATCTTCGCCTTCTTTTACTTCTGCACCAGTTTTTCGCAGCTCAGTGGCCATTGCATGCAGGCGATCCGTTTCTTTCAACCGCCAATTAGCAACGTTGCGAATTTCAGTAATACCTGTGGCAAAAAGCGCGGTTGTAGCTATGGTCATTGCCGCATCAGGAATATGATTTAAATCGAAAATCCCCCCTTGCAAACCATTCGCACCTGCACTTACCGAAATGCTACGAGGCTGCCATTCCACATGAGCGCCCATAGTGGTTAATACTTCGGCAAACTGCTTATCGCCTTGTAAGCTCTCGGTACCCACGCCATGCACCGTTACTGGCCCACCAGCAATTGCACCAGCGGCTAAAAAATAGGACGCAGACGACGCATCACCTTCAATCCAATACTGCTTTGGTGAACGATAGTGTTGTTTGCCTACAACCCGAAAAACGCGCTGTTCCGGCCGTTCAACAGTAACCCCAAAGGCGCCCATCATAGCAACGGTAAGGGCGATGTATGGTTCTGAAACGATTTCACCGGTTAAGCTGAGCTGAGCATCTTCACCCAAGAACGGCAATAGCATGAGTAGCGCACTCACATATTGGCTCGACATGCTGCCATCAATCGTGAGCTGGTTCGTTAAGGTGTTGTAGGCGTTGCTCTGTAAGGTATTCTGCAAGGCTGATGCCTTAGGTTCTGAACTGTTGGCCGCCATTGTAGTACAGCGTGCACCAATAATCCGCAGTGGTGGGTAGCTAGGTTCTTGTAGATACTCAATACGCGCACCCGCCTCTTGCAGGGCAG
>NZ_JBLRWZ010000060.1:0-4917 GCF_047920995.1 Aliidiomarina sp. | reverse complement strand
GTTGGTCGAGAAGAAATTCGCCAACAAACTTGGGAAATCGTTGATCGGCTAACTGAACGTTATGGTGTTGGTGTTCGCGTTATCGACGTTAACTTCCAGGGCGCTCGCCCACCAGAAGAAGTTCGTGATGCGTTTGATGATGCAATTCGTGCGCAAGAAGACCAAGAGCGGTTTGTTCGTGAAGCCGAAGCTTATGCGCGGGAAATTGAGCCTACTGCGCGTGGTAGAGTGCGTCGTTTGCAACAAGAAGCACAAGCTTATAAAGAGCAAATGGCACTTCGCGCGCTTGGTGAAACTGCACGTTTCAACGAGTTGTTACCGCAGTACCAACTGGCACCAGAAGTTACCCGCCAGCGTATTTTCTTAGAAACACTAGAAAGAATTTATGCGAATAATGCGAAGATCTTTATTGATGTAGAAGGTGGCAATCAAATGATGTACCTGCCACTCGATAAGATATTAGAGCAGCATAACCGTGCAGTGCGCCCACAGGCGCCGATTTTGCCAACACAAGGGCAGAATGGGCAGAATACACCGGGGCAAGCTTCCACTTCTAGCCAGCAAGAAACGAGCCGTACTAGCTCTCGTTTCACCCCACGCGGAGGTAACTAAGCAATGAAAAATTTATCAGTTGTAATCGTTGTTTTACTCGCGCTGTTGGGCTATTCATCGCTGTTCACAGTAGTTGAAGGTGAACGCGGTATCGTGATTCGGTTTGGTAAAGTAGCTCAAGATGAACAAGGTATGCCAATAGTTTATGAACCAGGCCTACACTTTAAAGTGCCGTTCATTGAGCGCATTGTTAAACTTGATGCTCGTATCAAAACGTTAGATGGCGAAGCCGATCGTTTCATTACTAGTGAAAAGAAAGATTTGATCGTTGATGCGTTTGTGAAATGGCGTATCGAAGATTTCTCAAAATACTATCTTTCTACTGGCGGTGGTAACCAACGCCAAGCTGAAGAGCTATTAATGCGCCGTATCAATGCTGGCTTACGTGCCGAGTTTGGTGCGCGTACTATCCGCGATATCGTATCGGGTGAGCGTGATGAATTAATGGAACAAGCGTTGATTCAAGCATCACAAAGCTCGGATGATTTAGGTATTCAGGTATTAGATGTGCGGGTTAAGCAAATTAACTTGCCTACCGAAGTAAGTACTGCGATTTACGAGCGTATGCGTGCCGAGCGTAATGCTGTAGCTCGAGAGCATCGTTCAGAAGGTAGAGAGCAAGCTGAAATTATTCGCGCTGATATTGATGCTCGGGTAACGGTAATGATAGCTGATGCGGAACGGGAAGCGCGCCAAATTCGTGGTGAAGGTGATGCAGAGGCAGCTCGAATTTATGCGGAAACTTACGGGCAAGATCCGGAGTTCTTTGCCTTTATTCGTAGCTTAGAGGCATACACCGCAAGCTTCGGCGATGGTGATAGCGTGCTCGTGTTAAGCCCTGATAGTGATTTCTTTAAGTATTTTAATCAGGTATCAGCGGCAAGCAACTAAGATGGTCACTGAATACGGATAATTAGTACGGATAAAAAAACGGGAGCTGCGGCTCCCGTTTTTTATGCAAACGTATTAGGATAAAGAAAAAACGGAGCGGCTTATGTATCAGCACTTGTATAAACACTTTCTCAATGCACGGCCAAACCTGCTGCATTGCGCGCCACATAGCCATTATTATTGGCCCGATGTAACCCGCCAGGCTCAGCTTGAGTATTGGGATGATTCAGCGCGCTATGCGGATGAAAAGTGGGGTTATTTCTTTAGTACGAAAATCCCGGAGCTACAGCGTAATATTGCCGCTGAGTTGCATCTAAGCGATCCCGAGCAAATTGTATTTGCACCGAATACTCATGAGTTTGTGTATCGTTTGTTAAGCGTATTTGATGCTAGCGCTCCATTGCATATTTTAACCACCGATGGTGAGTTTCATAGCTTCAACCGGCAAAGCCGCCGCATTCTCGAACGCGGTAACGTGCACTTAGAGGTTGTTCCTTGTCAGCCATACGCTACCTTCGCAGAGCGTTGGCGTGAGGCGGTTGCGGCGCAATCATGGCAGCTTATTTTTATTAGCCAGGTGTTTTATAACAGTGGCGTAGTAGCGCCAAAGCCAGAACAATGGATTAGCGCCGTGCAAGATCCGAAAACACTTATTGTTGTGGATGGTTATCACGGTTTTTGTGCTTTACCTACCGATTTGAGCCCCTACGAAGAACGCATATTCTACTTAGCAGGCGCATATAAATACGCGCAGGGTGGCGAAGGCATGTGTTTTGCAGTAGTACCGAAAGGTTGTAATTTACGGCCGGAGTATACTGGTTGGTTTGCTGATTTCGCCGGTTTAGCGAAGCCGCAAGGTGGGGCTGTAGAGTATGCGGACAATGGTATGCGCTTTGCGGGTGCCACAATGGATTTCACCGCTGCCTATCGGCTGAATGCAGTGTTTGCATTATGGCGTGATGAGAACTTACCTACAACAACTCGGCACCACTATATTGAAAGGCTGCAGCAGGCGTTTTTGCAGCATATCGATACGCTCCAGCATGCTCATTTACATCGTAGTAATCTGGTTACCGGTAGTTGCGCAAGTGGCAGCTACCAGCATGGCCATTTTTATACCTTTGAATTAGCAAGTGCAGAGGTAGTGAGTGAGCTCGCGGATCGCTTGAAAGCACAGGGCGTTGCCACCGACTATCGCGATAAACGATTACGCTTTGGTTTTGCTTTGTACCAAACCCCTGAGGATTTT
Organism: Aliidiomarina sp.; assembly: GCF_047920995.1. NCBI lineage: Bacteria > Pseudomonadati > Pseudomonadota > Gammaproteobacteria > Alteromonadales > Idiomarinaceae > Aliidiomarina > Aliidiomarina sp. Next base: position 2,165 of record NZ_JBLRWZ010000060.1, on the reverse strand, counting down.
GGAAAAATACGGGGTTAAACAACCTTTTCGATATTGCGTTTAAAAATCGCTCTGCAAAAGCGGGGCTTTCTGCTAGAATCGCCGCTTAAATCACCGCCATACCAGCGTCCATACATCTAACGTGTGAACTAAAACTATCATGAGTAAAAATGTCGTTATTCTTGGCACCCAATGGGGTGACGAAGGCAAGGGAAAAATCGTTGATCTGTTAACGGATAAAGCCACTTATGTTGTGCGTTATCAAGGCGGGCACAATGCCGGCCATACTCTTGTTATCAATGGTGAGAAAACTGTATTGCACTTAATTCCTTCGGGAATTTTGCGCGATAACGTTACCTGTGTGATTGGTAACGGTGTGGTGCTTTCACCAGAAGCCCTAATGAAAGAAGTTGGTATGCTGGAAGAGCGCGGCATCCCGGTTCGTGAGCGCTTACTTATTAGTGAAGCTTGCCCACTTATTTTGCCGTATCACATTGCCCTTGATCAGGCTCGTGAAGTAGCGCGTGGTAAAAAAGCGATTGGTACTACTGGCCGCGGAATTGGCCCAGCGTATGAAGATAAAGTTGCTCGCCGCGCGATTCGTTTAGGAGATCTTTTCCATCCTGAGCGGCTAGCTGAGAAGCTAGAAGAAACCATGGCACTGCATAACTTTGTGCTAACCGAGTACTTTCAGCAAGAAGCCGTTTCTGTTGCCGATACGCTCGCCTATTGTTTAGAAATCGCCAAGGTATTGAAGCCGTTAATAGCCGACGTACCAGGCCTGCTAGAGCAAGCGCGGAAGAACGGTTCGCCGATCATGTTTGAAGGGGCTCAGGGCACCTTACTGGATATCGATCACGGCACCTATCCTTACGTAACGTCGTCTAATACTACTGCCGGTGGTGTAGCTACTGGCGCTGGTTTCGGTCCGCGTTACCTCGATTATGTTTTAGGTATTGTAAAAGCCTACACCACGCGTGTTGGTTCAGGCCCATTCCCTACCGAATTAGATTGTGAAGTAGGGCAGCACCTAGGTGTGAAAGGGCATGAGTTCGGCGCCACTACCGGCCGTAAACGCCGTACTGGTTGGTTTGATGCCGTAGCGATGCGCCGAGCCGTGCAAATCAATTCAATTAGTGGCTTATGCCTTACCAAACTCGATGTTTTGGATGGCCTTGAAGAACTGAAAATTTGTACCGGCTATGAGCTACCTGATGGTTCAATCGCAGAGCTGCCTCCTATGGCGGCCGAAGATTACGAGTTAGTGAAGCCTGTTTATGAAACCATGCCTGGGTGGAGTGAACGCACTGAAGGTGTTACTGAACACGCGCAATTACCACCAGCGGCATTAGCTTACATTGCTCGTATCGAAGAATTATTAGAGGTTCCGGTAGATATCATTTCAACTGGCCCAGATCGTCAAGAAACTATCGTGTTGCAGCATCCGTTTGGCGGATAATGTAACTGGTTAGATAACAAGCTTACAAAGCTGTTTTTTTAATCTGATGTCTTAAAATTTAAGCAGTCAGATAAAAAAAATCAAAAAATTGCGCATTCGAGGTTGCAAGACCCTAATCAATACCCTAGAATGCGCTCCACCTAAACGGTGGCGCCGGCATAGCTCAGCTGGTAGAGCAACTGACTTGTAATCAGTAGGTCGGGAGTTCGACTCTCTCTGCCGGCACCATTTTTTAGAAAAAACTCGTGGAGGGGTTCCCGAGTGGCCAAAGGGATCAGACTGTAAATCTGACGGCTCCGCCTTCGCAGGTTCGAATCCTGCCCCCTCCACCATTTTTTCTGATTAGGTCCGAGGTAGCCCTGAATCTGAACGCGGGTGTCGTATAATGGCTATTACCTCAGCCTTCCAAGCTGATGACGCGGGTTCGATTCCCGCCACCCGCTCCATATCAAATTTGTGTTGCTGATATAGCTCAGTCGGTAGAGCGCACCCTTGGTAAGGGTGAGGTCGGCGGTTCAAATCCGCCTATCAGCACCAGTTGATTTACAGTTTCAAGAAAACCTCCCCTAGTTGTAAAAAACTCATTTATTTTAAACATCATGAAGCACTGGCGAACATTGTCCGCCGCGCGTTTCGAAAGAGAGGCTGTTATGGCTAAAGCAAAGTTTGAACGTTCTAAGCCGCACGTAAACGTAGGTACTATCGGTCACGTTGACCACGGTAAAAC
>NZ_JBLRWZ010000059.1:0-5024 GCF_047920995.1 Aliidiomarina sp. | reverse complement strand
GAGAACCCCAGCTTAACGGCTGGGGTTTTTTCGTTGTGGGTTCGCCGAAATATCAATATATAACAAACAAACAACAATACTTTTGCAAAAATCCTGCTATACTCCGCGCCTGTTTAGTGAAAGCTAAGCAAAAAGATTGACAGTGGTCCCCTATCTTGCAGGCTTCAAACGCCTGACACCGCTAAAAACGATGTGGCATTACATGCTATATCCGTTCACTTGAGAACAGGGTTTAAGGGGCAGTTGTCGGTTGCGTTTTCAACGAGAAAACGCCAATGCCCAGCCTTGGTCTGCCATCGCTATTGTGCATCATCTTGTAGAGATGAATGAATCGCTAACGCGATCGTTGTATTACAAGTATTTTGCCATAGAAGAGCTTTTGTACGGTGATGCCGTAAGTGCTCACGCGAGCTGTTTACCAGGTCTGATTATTTAAAATGTTTCCGCCAATGTTGAGCGGAGCTTTGATAGTGGGACAAATATGTCTGAATTTAATACTTTTTCGGCTTTAGAATTACCTGAAGCAATTTTACGTGGAATCCAAGAGCTTGGTTTCGACACCCCTACCCCTATTCAGCAGCAGGCAATTCCTGCATTGTTGGAGAAAAAGAACGTATTAGGTGAAGCGCAAACCGGTACCGGTAAAACGGCTGCATTTGGTTTACCTGCGCTTGCCAATATTGATACGCGTATTCGTGGTGCGCAGCTATTAGTTGTAGCGCCTACTCGTGAGCTTGCGCTTCAGGTTGCTGAATCAATTGAGAGCATGGGTAAATACATGAAAGGCCTGAACGTGGCTACCATTTATGGTGGTTCAGCGTATGGCCCACAAATCAAATTGCTACGCGGTGGCGCACAAGTAGTTGTGGGTACTCCTGGCCGTTTGATGGACCATTTACGCAAAGGCACCTTAGATTTAGGTAGCCTGAAAATGGCAGTACTTGATGAAGCTGATGAGATGTTGAACATGGGCTTCGTAGAAGATATCGAGTGGATTATGGAACAGGTTCCAGAAACTGCTCAACGTGCGTTGTTCTCGGCAACGATGCCGCCAACGATTCGTAAAATTGCGAATAAATTCTTGGCTGATCCGGTGCATGTGAAAATTGCGTCCACTAACCTAACTAAAGCGAACATCACGCAAAAAGCTTGGAAAGTGCAAGGCATGACCAAGGATGTGGCGCTAGAGCGTATTTTGGAATCAATTGATTACCAATTGGCGCTCGTGTTCGTGCGCACTCGTAACGATACTTTAACCGTATCGGCGATGTTACGTGAACGTGGCTTTAAAGCCGCTGGTTTGAATGGTGATATGAGCCAAGATCAGCGTGAAGCAACGGTAACTCAGTTAAAAGCTGGAAAAATTCGTATTCTAGTAGCTACTGATGTTGTTGCGCGCGGCTTGGATGTACCAGGTGTTACTCACGTATTGAACTACGATTTGCCACAAGATGCTGAATCATATGTTCACCGTATCGGCCGTACTGGCCGTGCTGGCCGCTCAGGTGAATCAATTTCATTTGTACGCCCACGTGAAATGCATATGTTAAAGCGTTACGAGCGTTCAACCAATGGCTCAATTGAGATGATGAATGTGCCACAAGGCCGGGAATTATCGCAGTTACGTATTGAACAAACGCAAACCAAGATTGCAGAAATTGCGGCAAATACTGATATCGCTACTATGAAATCATTTGTAATGCAGATGGTTGAAGCAACGGAGATGTCTTTAGAAGATTTCGCCGCAGCGTTATTACACGAATATCAACTCGCTCGCCCGTTAATTGTAAAAGATGAGCCGAAGCCGAAGTTTGATCGCAAAGAACGCCCTGCTGGCCGTGACCGCAACGAACGTAGTGATCGTGGAGCTGCTCGTGGTAAGCGTGCAAATGACCGTGGTGCAGATCGCGGTACTGAGCGTCGTGAGCGTAAACCTCGCCGTGATGCAGGTATTGAGTTTGATACGTATCGCTTAGCAGTAGGTACTGAGCATGGCGCACGCCCAGGTGATGTAGTAGGCGCAATTGCTAATGAAGCGGATATGGATAGCCGTTATATTGGTGAAATCCAATTATTTGCTACTCATACTACGGTGCAATTACCAAAAGGTATGCCGGCAGCGATTTTGCAGAAATTAAAGAAAGCGCGAATTCGCCAACAACCTATGGCGATCAGCCCAGTTCATGGTAAGCTTTCTTCCTAAACAGGAGGAATGGCATGAAACTGAAAACAATGCTAACTGCCGCTTCTGCGGCAGTTTTTTTATCTGCATGCAGCGGCGAAGGCGAACATTCGGCTACGCACAGTGAAGTAGCAGAACACTCGCAACATGCAATGCATGCTAGCTATGAACAGCCCGATACTAGCGGTGCGTACGTAGCAATGTTGCATGGCACTGAAGGCAACGAAAACATTCATGGCTTCGTTATGTTTGAGCGAGATGAAGATGGCGTGTTTGTGATTGCTCACGCAGAAGGCTTGCCAGCAAACAGTGTGCATGGCTTTCACGTGCATGAGTTTGGTGATTGCAGTGCCCCTGATGCTACTTCAGCGGGTGGCCACTTTAATCCACATGGCCGTGACCATGGCGGCCCAGACAGTGAAGCGCGTCATGTTGGTGACCTCGGTAATTTACGTACCGATGATAACGGTATTGCGCATTTAGAAATGCTCGACCATAAACTCGAATTAAGCGGCCCCAATAGTATTATTGGTAAAGCGGTGGTAGTGCATGCGCAAGAAGATGATTTAACTTCTCAGCCGGTAGGTAATGCGGGTGCTCGTATTGCTTGTGGTGTGATTGCAGCAGATTAGGAAGAGGAGCATCAGCGCTAGCAATTATCGCTAGCGCTCGATACTGTAGAAAATATCCGCGCCGCTACGATCGCCGCCTGTTTGAGATTCAAAGTGAATGCTATCGGTTAGCCGATAGCGAATGAACAGTGTATTTACTGGCTCAATCAGGCCGATGCCATACTTCACGTATAACCGTGATGATAGGTGCTTGCCGATGTACAGAGCGGCGTTATCGAGATTTTCCCCGGTTGAATCTAACACAATCTCATCAACACCAATCGCTTGGCCAATTTGTTCACCAATAAAGTTACCACCTTGCATTCCCAATGCGAGGGTTGCTTGGGCAAACACATTTTCTTCTCCAGATTCCATACCCGGCGCTCTACCGAGAATCAAATAAGATAGAATTGCGCTATCTTGCATTGCTGGGGTGGAGAAAAATGATAAAGTTGGCTCACGCAAGGCCCCACCAATACGAGCACCTACTGTTACATTTTCCGTACTAATAGAGCGGGAAACCCGCAAATCCAAGCCCGGGTTATCAATAGCCCCACCGGTGTAGGTGAAGTTGCCGCGCTCAATATCGAGCGGTTGGCCGAAAATTTCATAGCGTCCACTTGCTACGGTAATCGTGCCTACCGCCGAGGTTTGTTGCCCGGGTTGTTCGCGCACGCGCAATCTGCCCGTGAGGCGGCCATCAAAGCCGAACGCTTCTACGCGCACGTTATTACCGAGAATCACTTGGATATCAGCATCGATAGGCAACTCGTTTTCTTCGAAGGCGAATACGGTTTCATCACCTCGAACGATAACCGTATCGCGGGAAGCGCTATCAATGGTTTGAATGTCTGGCGGCGTAATCAGTGCATTGGGAACGGTAATTTCACCACGCGCACGCACGCCAGAGGAATCATACGATACCTCTATGTTGGGGCTTACTGTAAGCTGTATATCGCGCGTTTGTACTGCTCTGAAATCATTGCCAGTAATATTCACTAACGCGCGCTGCTCAACCAAATAATACTCGCCCGCTATCGTTAGCTCGCCATCTCCAGATATGGCGGTAGCAGTTAAACTAAAGGGCTCGCCAACGGCATTAGGTGCATCTAAGCGCATATTTAAGGCAGAGATAACAATACCAGCGGAAGGTACCTCAGCGCCGCCTTCAAGTAGCTCAACGTAGCCAGACAAGCTAGGTTGTGGCAGGTTGCCGCTGATATCGATTTGTCCCGCCACTTGGCCTTGTACGGCCTGTAACTCCGGCACGATGAGAGAAATAATGCCGAGGGCATCGAGTTGAATGTTGAGGAAACCATTGATCGCAGCGGTATCTAGCGCATTCCTTAGGGTTAACTCACCGGTAATTCCACCATTGAGATCCGCAGAGTTGAGGGCGAATGTGCTCTGTAGTTCATGTTGATCACCCGTAACTCGCAGCAGCTCGGAAGCATTGAACTGAAATTGCAGATCTTGCTGCGGTAAGGTAAAGAGCGTTTCCGAGAGCAATACGCGAGCATCAACGAGTAGTTGATTCTCGGCGATTAACAAATCTAAAGTGGCGTTCAACTCGCCCGAAATCTCGAAATCTTCTACAAAAATACCATCCAGAACAGGCTGCAGCAGGGCCAACTGTAAGCTTTCGGCGCGCGCATTTACTTCGCCGAGCTGAGTAATTAAATCCCAATCGGCGGCCAAGCAAAATCCAGCTGCCCGCTGCTCGTTTTCAATGCAAAAATGATCAACTTGAATTTTTTCTGCGCCTACATTGGCTGAGGCTGATTCGGTTAGCCGCCAGCGTTCAAATTCCTCATGAGTAACACTTAGCTGGGTAATATCACCTTGCCATTGAAATTCGTTCCACACGCCATTTAGTGCCACAGAAAATTCACTGGCAAAGGCATTCCCCGATAGTTCTAAGTAGTGCTTCACAGCGGTATCCGATGCTTCCGAATGGCGCATGTTTACTTGCAGTTCTGCAACCAGCTGTTGCTCATTTTGGCGCAAGTTTGCAAAGGCTAAGGTGCCGGTTGGTAACGCATTCAGCGCCCAATCACCAGCCAGATCTGCTGCTATTTGCTCAAGGGCCCATGGGCCGTACTCTAGCTGTGAGCCATTGAGCTCTACAGCAAACTGTTCTGAAGCCAAATTGGCAGCACCACTGGCGGTAAGTTGTTGAGCGCCCCATTGGCCAGTAAAATTCTCAAGTTGAATTTGCTCGCCATGCAGAG
>NZ_JBLRWZ010000058.1:0-5535 GCF_047920995.1 Aliidiomarina sp. | reverse complement strand
TGGGCGAGTTAAGCTTCTTTAAGCGCATGTACTTCCACCTTTCCCGTTATCCGGTGTTGGTGTCGGTGCTTACCCTAATTGCGCTGGTAACCTTAGTGCTGGTGTTGTATTGGTTGTTGAGTGGCTTGGCGCGTCGGCGTTTAGAGCGGCGCAGCTAAATCAGCCGCGCAGCTAAACCAGCCGAGGCAATGGCGGAATAGACATGGGCGCACGTAATTGAATTTACGGCGATAACGAACAGAAAAGAGGGCTTGGTATGGCTTCATTCATAATCCAGCGTATGCGCGGCGCACGTTCACTCGCGCCCTTACTTATTGCAATGGTAGCTCTTTCGATGCTCAGTGCCTGCTCGCCAGCCGATTGCTGTGGCAATGAACCGGAAGCTACCAGCCAACGTTCGAGTGCATTTGCGGTAAACGAGCAAACACCTGCCGCGTTGCGCTTTAATTGGCACTATCAGCGTTTTCTCGAGCATTTAGTAAACGAAGATGGCCGGGTAATCGATGAAGAATCTGAAGAATCGATTTCTACCAGTGAAGGCCAAGCCTACGGCATGTGGTTTGCGCTGTTGGCGCAAGATCAAACGCAGTTCGATTTAATGCTTACTTGGGCTGATCGCAACCTTGCGCAAGGCGCATTGGGCGATAAGTTGCCAGCATGGCTGTGGGGCGAAGATGAGGATGGTACATGGCACATTTTGGAAAATAACTCAGCGAGTGATGCCGATATTTGGATAACCTACGCCTTATATGCTGCTGCTGAACTTTGGCAGCAGCCTCGCTATGCAGCATTGGCTACGCGATTGTCGCGGCGTTTGTTAAGCTCTACCACCATTGTGTTAGGCACCGAAAGCCCGCAGGCGTCGAGCCTGAATACCAATGGTGTTACAACAACCGCGCGCGCCGAAGGCCTTGTGCTGTTGCCAGCGCCGCAGGGCTTTACCCATGATGGTTATGTAATGGTAAACCCGAGCTATTTTAATTTTATGCAGCTGCGTGGGCTAGCCGCGTACAGTGGTGATGAACGCTGGCAGGAAATTTATAAAAATAGCGTGAATATTATGCAGCAATTGGCGCATGAAGGGCATGGCATGGTACCTGATTGGCTTACCCTTGATTACGCCGGCAACCTACTTTCGGTAGGGCAAACACCACGGCATCATCAAAATGATGTGCGTTACGGCGAGTATGATGCAATTCGCACCTACCTATGGCTGGCGCAAGATCAGCAATTATTGAATCAATTTTTAGGCATGCACGAAGTAGTTGTTCAGCAAGGATATCCGCCAGAACGATTATCACGGCCAGTACGCCAATTTGTGCCGCACCCCGATAATCCCAACACTCGAATTAATATCATTGAAGGGGCGAGAGGCCGCGGGCCTATTGGCTTCTCTGGCGCATTACTGCCGTATTTAATAGCCATTGAAGGCGAACAAGGCGAAAGCGTGCGCGAACAAGCAGCGCGTATTGTAGCGGCTAACCCCAATGATTATCGCAATGGGTATTACACTCAATCGCTGATTATGTTCGGCCTAAGCACCTTACAATGCACTGAGTTTGATACGGAAGGCCGCCTAGTGGTAAGCCAAGAGGTGCTGAATGGTTGTACCTAAATCAGTGTGGCTGGCTGCGGGCGCGGTGATGTTGGCCGGCTTGGCGTATGTTGTGCCGCTGTATCAAGCTGCGGATGCTGCAAGCCCTGGGCTGGTGGCTGTAGCGAGTGGTTCGGAGTTGGTTGCTGCGGGGCAGGCGCAAACGGAGGTGCAAGCTCAGGCTCACGCGCAAGCTCAAGCTCAAACACAACCGATGGCACCACCTGATAGTTTCAGCCAAGAATCGGCGGCGCTGCTGGAAGAGCGCATTGGTTATTGGTATGAGCGCGGCAGGCCAGATCGTATTGAAGGCGTGCTGCAACAATTGTTGCGCGTACACCCAAACAGCCCACGCATTATAGAAGTGCAGGCATTGCTTGCTATGCAGCAGCGCGATGTTGTTCGCGCGCAAGATTTATTCAATGAATTACAAACGCTGGCGCCGAATCATGCTTCCACACAACGGCTGCGCGAATTAGTAGGCTTGCCCAACGAGCAACGCAATGCCGTGGCCGATGCGCGCATGCTTACCTTGGCAGGGCGCCACACAGAGGCGTTCAGCCGCTGGCAGCAGGTATTTCCGCAGGGCCCAGAAACGCTTGAATTAGCCCTCGAATATTGGGAAAGCGCGGCACGTGCCGGCGAACCCGCTGGGCTTGCCAATTTAGAACGCTTACACGAAGAGCATCCGCTTTCAATTCGCACCGAACTTACCTTATTGCGTGTGCGCTTATTGGGCATTAGCCACAGTGCAAGTGATTATCAGCGTTTAATAGCGCTTAGCAGCGAGCGCACCTATGGCCAAGAAGCCACAGGCATATTAGTGCGTGCTACCAGTATGCTAGCGCCAAGCGCCGAAAATTACGCCTTAATACAAATTGCTCGGCAGGCCTTTCCTGAACACGCCGAGCTTGCGGAAACCAGCACACGAATGCGCCGCACCTTAGATGCGCAGCGTATGGCAGATATGGGCTACGCTAGTTTGTCGGCAGGGAATAATGAAGAGGCCCTCGGGCATTTTCAGCGCGCCGCGGCCACCGATCCAACTACTGCCCAGTGGCAAGAAATGGTGGAAATTACCTGGTTTTGGCGCGATGTGAATGTATTTGATAGCCAATTAGAAGCAGGTAGGGTGTTGCAAGCGGCGAACACTCTTGCTGGCTTGCAAGCGCATCCAGAGGCTCGTGAGCAGCCCGCATTGATTGCCTTGCGCGAAGCGCAACTCGCTGCTGCGCAGGGGAATACGGAGCAAGCGTATCAAGGTTTTTATCGGGTGTTGGCATTGCAGGCTGATAACTCGCAGGCCCCGCAGAGCTCACAGGCAGCGTGGGCGTTGCTTGGGCATTACCGAGATGAAGAGAACGAACCGGGCCTACGCGAGTTTTTTGGCAATTTAAGCCCTGAGCTACAAAGCGAATTAGGTGGTGAATACAACCGCTTATTGGCCAGCTATGAGCAAGCACGCGTGAACGCGTTGCAGGCGCAAGCGGCAGCATTGCAAGAACAGGCCAGCGCACTGCAAGAGCAGGGCGAGCACGAGGCGGCGCACGAAGCGCTGCTGGCGGCCTACGAACTTACGCCAAATAACCCGTGGCTAGTGTATGCGTTGGCGCTTTCGTATGAAGCCCGCGATGAATTATCGGCAGCGGAAGCCGCATTTGCGCAGTTATTAGCGCAAGAAAGCAGTGAAGCTGATGCTGAAGATACCCAGTTTGCCTATGCACTGTTTTTAGCGCGGCAAGATCGCGATGAAGAGGCTCGAGAAAGCCTAGCGGCCATAGAACCCAGCGCATTTTCAGAGGGAATGCAGGCGTTAGCGTTGCGTTTAGATGAACGCTCCATTCAAACTGGCGCGGGGCCAAGTGCACCGGCTGCCAGCAGTGAGCTCAGCGAAACCGTGTTGTATGTGGGCTACGATCGTAGCTCGAAAAGCGGCACGCCGGGCATTACCGAGCTTACCGCCGAAACCCTCATGGTTGATTTGCGCGTGCCATTCACCGAACGGGATGGCTATTGGTTTTTACGGGTAGACCCAATGCGCATTAATGCGGGCGCAGCCGATTTAGATGATACCTTTTGGCGCGAGCGCTTCGGTACCGGCTTATTGTGCGAAACCGATTGCCCTTCAGGCATGCAGCCAGAAGCGCAAGAGCAAGGCGTAGCGATAGGGGTGGGTGCCGAGTTGGGCGATTGGTGGTTCGATATCGGCCGCAGCCCAGTAGGTTTTAACCGCTCTGAATGGGTTGGAGGCATTGGTGTGCGCCGCGAGCTGGGTGATTTTGGCGTGCGTTTAAGCGCCGATCGGCGTATTCAAACCACCACCATGATTAGCTTTTCTGGAGTGCAAGACCCATTCTCGGATCGCAGTTGGGGCGTGGTTACGCGCAACGGCGTTGGTGTTGGTTTCAGTTGGGATCAAGGTGGGTCGCTAGGTTGGTGGAGTAGCCTTGGGTATGATTATTACAGCGGCCACAACGTGGCATCGAACAACCGTTGGTATGGCTACACCGGGGGCTACTGGCGTGCATACGAAAGCGAGCCGTTCGCGCTAACAGTAGGGCTTACGTATTTATCTTGGGGCTTCGATAAAGATTTGAGCCAACCCAGTTTTGGCCACGGCAATTATTACAGCCCCGAGCTGTATCAATCATTAAGCGTGCCGGTAACCGTGTTTGGCCGGTATCAGCGTTTCTCGTATTTACTGCGTGGCGCCATAGGCTATTCCGATACCAACCTTACCGAACAAGTGTTTTACCCCAACGATGCGGGCCTGCAAGAGCAAGCGGTTGGCGCCATTGGCAACACCGGCATCAATCCTGTGTGGGCGCCTGGTGTTGGCGGTGGCCGTAGCCATAGCTTCACCGGTAATGTGGAATACCAGCTCAGCGAAGCCTTGTATGTGGGGCTGCAGGTAAACTTAATTCGCTCCGATACCTTCTCACCCAACCAAGGGTTAATGTACTTCCGCTATCACTTTGGCGGCAATAACCAGCCTGTGGCACGGCCGCCGGATCCGCCCACTCGGTATGTAGATCGCTAAAGTTTGGTTTTTGGGTGGGCGATTGCTTACAAAAGCCCGCTCAAGTACACTGCGCTCTCTAACAGCAGTAGAGGGAGATCGTAGCGATGGAATCATGGTATTTGTTGCATTGTAAACCAAGAGAAATTGAGCGTGCGGAATGGCACCTGCAAAATCAAAGGTTTACCACTTTCTGTCCGCGTTGGAAGGTGCAAAAACGAGTGCGTGGCAAACGCCAATCGGTGCTCGAGCCCTTATTCCCAAACTACCTCTTCATTTCTGCCGATTTAGCGCAAGATAACTACACCGCCTTGCGCAGCACGCGCGGCGTGAACGGCTTCGTGCGCTTCGGTGGCTATCCGGCCATTGTGCCCGCGGCAGTAATTGATGATCTGCGCGCGCGCACTAGCGAGGAAGGCGCCGATAGCGAAGCGAAAGGCCTGTATCAAACCGGCACTCCAGTAGAAATCCTCAGCGGCCCATTCGCCGGCCTCAAAGGCATCTACGACATCGCCGATGGCGAAAGCCGCTGCTTCGTACTGCTCGATATGCTCGGCAAATCCCAACGCCTCGAGCTCGATGAAGACGACATCACCGCCGCTTCGTAGAGATTGGGGTCAGTGAGGGCGGTGTCAGTGAGCACCGTCACTGACCCCAATCTCTACAACATACCAATAATCGCATCAGTGGAAGCATCGAACGATTCGTTGCTGTTGCCTTCTATGCGGCGCAGCGTAGAAATGGCTACTTGTTTGCCTTTTTCTACGCCGGGCTGGTCAAATGAATTCAATCCCCAAATCTGCCCTTGCACGAAAATCTTGTGCTCGTAAGCGGCAATAATGGCGCCGAAGCTTTCGGGGGTTAATCGTTGCAGGGCAAACAGTGAAGAAGGGTGCCCACCAGGGTAGTGCTCGGCAAGCAC
>NZ_JBLRWZ010000057.1:0-5878 GCF_047920995.1 Aliidiomarina sp. | reverse complement strand
CATTATTGAAAATAATTACGGCGGATATAAGGGTAGCTCCATCACTGTAACCATTAACGAAGATATTTAATATATTTTGTTATTAACTCTGTATTAGTGATGAAACGCTGATATATGGCTGCCACTCCGGTGGCGCCATTTTTTCATCTAACTATTGGTTATGTCGATACTACCCAAAAAAAACGTAAAGTGATCATTCTTAAAGCAACAAAATTAAGCGAGAACCCATGGCTTCAAACATAAAAAATAGTGCCTTAGCAGCCCTCGTTCCCGTTGTTTTAATAATGATGAGCTTTTCTGGCAAAGCAGCAGCGGAAACCGCAACTAATGATGTAGAGGTATATGCGGGTTTGGCGCCAATATTCGCATTAGAGTGCTCTAACGTTAACTTTGGTTCTTGGCGGGTGCCGCCGGGTGATCGGGCAACCCACAAAAAGATTAATATGCCAACGAATAGCTCCAACGTTACCGCAACGGTGGGTGATACAAGCACTGCAGATAACGATATATCTTTATCGAAAAGATATGCTGCCCGCAGCCTCGGTGAATGCATTGCTACTGGATCATTAGCTTATCGCGATGGCTTGGTAACAAGAGGTACAGTTACGCATTCCCCGATAGCGGGTTTCCTTTCAGGAACAAGTAACAACCCATTTGCAACTGGCCTTAATGCACCTACTGGTTTTAACCTGCAAGGCTTCAGATATGTTTTGCAGTTTTCAACCCTTACACCTTTAATTAGCAGTACTGGCCGCGCAACTTTTAGAATTGGCGGCACTTTAACGATTCCAGAGAAACTGATTTCTGATAACTATGGTGCTTACCAATCCGGTTTAATTACGATTACCTTTGATGATATTTACAATTTTAAAATAATTAAACGGAAGCCTTATGAGTGAAGTAAGAAAAGTACGAAGGGTGCGATTAAATCATTTACCTGTTTGTATTGGAATGTTGTGTGCGATGCTAACGTTTACCACTCAAGCACAACAATCGGGTGTTTCGGTAGCGCTCTCCGATAACCTTATCGTGCTTGAGCAGCGCAGCCGTTCTGGCACCATTGAATTGGTAAATTTGGCCTCCGATCCAACTGAATTTCGAGTGAGCGTTATAGGTGTTAACGATTCGGAAGTAGATGGCAGTACCTTAATTCGCTGGGCGCCCCAACGCGCGTTAGCGCCGGCGAATCGAACGGCGCCGTTTCGTGTTTCCGCTCGGCCGCCGGGCGATTTGCCACCGGGTGAATATTTAATTCGCGTGGGTGTTACGGCTGCGGTGCAGGCGCCACCGCCGTTACCGCGAGAAACCAATGAGAATGAAGAGCCTGAGCCTGGCATTGCGGTAGTAGTGCCGATTGTGCCTACCCTGCCGGTTACGGTGTATTACCGACATGGTATTGAAACGCCCATGGTAGATGCGCAACCCTTGGTAGAAACGCCCGATGATGAGAATTTTATTGGCTATTTCCCGGTAGTGAAGCAACAGCCACAATACAGTTTTGTAGGCACTGTGCAGGTGGTAGAGAAAACTACGAATACTCTGATTAACCGCGGCCGTTTACATTTGCGCCAAAGCACTGAGCGTTCGAATGTGCGCATGCCACGTGGTGAGCAGAACATGATTGAGAATGGCATTTATTGTTTGCAAATTTGGGACCATTGGCCAGGCCAAGGTACTCCTACTACTGAAGTGTGCAGTGAATAATGCGCAGTGAAGAATGTTAGTTTCTGGTGCGTTGTTAGTAGCATATGGGTGGCGCTAGTTGTAGGCGCACCAAGTGTGCATGCGCGCACAGAAACTGTGCAAGAGCAGGTGCCCACAACTTGGTACTCCACTATTGCCGCGTTAACCTTTAATGGCCGCTCTTCTGAAGATTATGTAGATATAGCGGTTGGTGATGATGGCCGGTTGTTGGTGCCGTTTGCGGAAATTGTGCAGATGGGCGAGGCCGAAGTGTATCGCCGCGGTGAATGGATTTGGGAGTTTCGGGTGCCAAGCCTTGGTGCGCTGTTGTGGGTAGATGCAGAAAACAAGCGCATTCGCACCAATGGTGTAGAGCAGCCGATTGCCGATGATACGGTAGATGTAGTGTTTGATACCTTGCTGATTGATAAGCAGATATTAGCAGAAACCTTCGGTTTAACCATTGATTATAATGAATTAGGTATGTTGATGAGCGTTACAACCACTCGGCCATGGCCACTTGATTTACGCATAGCGCGGGAAATGCGCTGGCGTAGGTTAGGGGTGCAAGCGCCGAATGGGCCACCGCCAGTGGTATATGAAATGCCTTATTTAGCAACCGGTGCACCACAAGTGAATGTGGGGGTTGGGTATAGTGATTCTAAAAGTGGCGCTAGTTCAGATAATTGGCGCGTACAAGGGGTTTCGGAAGCGCTGTATTTAACCAACCGTTTTTCGCTTAGCGGTGATTTTGCCGAAGGAATTAGCTCGGCTCGGCTAACCTCTGGCCGGCGCGATCCGCGTGGCAACGTATTTGGTATGAGTAGCTTATATGAAGTGAATATGGGTGATGTAAATGGCTTCAGTGTGCCGTTAGCGCGCGGCCCAGGCAGTGGTGTAGGTGTGGTATTGCGTGGCACGCCATTAACAGTGCCAGATAATTTTGATGAAACCACTGTAACGGGCGAAGCGCCGTTAGGTTGGGATGCAGAACTGTATGTTGCTGGCCAGTTATTTGATTTTCAACGCGTAGGCAATGATGGCCAGTATCGCTTTGTGGGCATACCGTTAGATTTTGGTACCAATGCCATTGCAGTAAAATTATACAGCCCAACCGGCGATATTGAAATAATTGATCATTCGCAGCGAGTTGGTAGCAGATTAGCTGTAGGTGAGGTGCATTGGCAGGCGCATGCAGCAAAACCACAGCGGCAATTGTTTGATTTTTCGGATGTACAGCGCGCGAAACCGGATGCCTATGTAGGTAGTTTTCGCGGCGAAGTGGGTGTTACGAAAAATTTATCGGCGGGAATAACCTATGCGCATGTGGCGGAAGTAGATGCTGAGCAGCGCACCCATACGGGTGATTTTTTCGGTGTTACCGTATCACCTATGTTGGGCGATAGAGCGGTAAATTTAACCTATAGCGTGCAAGATAATGGTAGGCATGCGTATTCAGTGCGCTCGTCTATGCCACTAGGGCCACTTTCGGTAGGCGTTGGTTATGAGTATTACGATCGCCGTTTTGGTGTTTTGCAAGGCGATACCATGAACCGGGTGCAGGAGCGTTATTCGCTGCGATCGGCGATTCCATTACAGTTTTTGGGCTTAAAAAATCAGCGCATTGCTGTATCACACGATGAAACACATTACACAACCGGTGGTAAACAGGTGCGGAATCAACTGGGTTACGGCCATCGGGTATTTGGTTTGCAATTCAGCCACACAGCGAATTTCATAGCGAATTATAGTGGTGGCGGCTCGGGCGCTTTGCGCATGGGTGATTACCGCCTACTTAGCAGTTATAGCCGTAATTTGCTCTCAGTGCGTGGGGAAGTGAATTATGGCTTACAGCCGCGCACGCAATTTCGTAACGCACGCGTTTCGGGTACCTATCGAATAAACGATTTACAAACGGCCACTGCCGGTATCAGCTTTAGCCGCGGCGGTAATACATCTTATTTTTTGTCTTATGCGCACTTGTTTGAAACCTTTAATGTGGGTGTAAGCGCTGGCTATGGCCAAGGAAACTGGAGTGTAGGGTTAAGTATTGCCACCAGTTTTGGCTATGTGCCGGGGTATGGAATGCGCTTGCAGCCTACGTTGAATTTAGAGCGAGGAATGGCGTTGGTAACTGCTACCGAGCGATTTGGTGATGAAGCGGCAACACCATTGCCGGGTTTACAAATGCTGGTAAACCAGCGCAACCACCAAAACGTTTCTGATGGCGATGGGTTTTTGGTAGTGGATGAGCTAGATACCTTGCACCCGGCGAGATTATCAGTAAATAAAAGCTCTTTGCCAGATCCATTTTTTGTGCCTTTGATCCCGAAAGTGGAAATTTGGCCACGGCCTGGGCAATCGATTCGCTTGCCGGTGGAATTGGTGGAATCAAGTTTAGTAAGTGGTACGGCGTATATTGATTTCGGTGAGGGCCGCCGCGCGCCATTGCGGCGCATGTTTGTTGAGCTTCTCGATAGCGTTGGGCGTGTACACGCTGAAACCCTTACGATGGATGATGGTTTTTATGAATTTGATAGTGCTTATCCTGGTGATTGGTTTGTGCGCATGCAGCCAGAGCAGCCGCAATTGCGCGAACCAATGCATACCGATGCAGTAGCCTTTGCAATTCCGCCAGGTGCGTATGAAGTAGGTGATATAGATTTGCGCTTCGCAGTAGCGCCAATAGAAGAGCTTACGGTAATTGAACCGCGCGAAGAGCCGCCAACACTTACCGTGTTGTTTGCCTTCGATAGCGCCGAGGTAATTGCCGAGTATCAAGCGCAGTTGGCGTTAATTGCCGATTATTTGGCGCGTTACGATGGTGTGTTGGCGATTGTGCAGGGGCATACCGATTTAAGTGGCGCAGATGAATACAATATTGATTTATCGCGGCGCAGGGCAGAGGCGGTGCGCGATATATTAGTTCGCGGTTATGGAGTGAGTAGTAGCCGCGTTGAAATTGAATATTTCGGTAAGGCGGCGCCATTGAGCGAAGCGCGTTCCGAGCATACAGATGCATTAAACCGCCGTGTTGTAGTAAGTGTAGAAAGTATTTATAGCTTTGAAGCTGCGCAGCGGCAACAAGCTTTACTTAACAGTGAGCAACTTCAGCGCCCCGGCAGTGCTGAACAAGATGAAAAACAATAATGTTTGGGTGCGGTATGCACGTTTTTGCAAGAATGCTGGCAATGCTTGTTTTGCTTCTTTTGCTAATAGTGCTGTGTGGCCAAGCGCTAGGTGCACAAACCACCGCATCCACCGTTAGCATTCAGCATGCGCTGTGCCCTGGGGTAAGTAGCACGGTGGTGCATCCTCTGCAGCTGGGTTCGTTGCGGTTGCGCAGCGGCGATAATGGTTGGATTTATTTAGATGGTAGTGGCGAGCTATATTCCTCGGCGAATGTGAGTAAAAATCCCGCATTTCCGCCATCGAATGGCGTGATACGGATACGTGGCCCTCAGCAGCAACGGGTGCACATTGATTTAGCATTATTGCCGTGGCGTATGCAAAATGAACCGCAACAGGCGGCGGCGATGGCAGAGATATTTACCGTGCGTTCATTGCAGGTATTTGGCCGTGGTAACACGGTGGTGGAGCACGTTATGAACAATGAGTATGTGGTGGTATTGCCGGTAGCCGAGGATGCGGAATATTCAGAAGTAGAGTTACTGCTGGGGCTGGAAGCCCATGTGAGCATGAAGAATGGCCCACAGCAAATTACCACTTCGGTGCAGTTGCGTTGTTTGGGGATTGAGCATCGATAAAACGCTGTATTACATGGGTGGCGCCGTAGGCAACTATTCGATAAATGAACTATTATATGATTAACATTTCCTGCGCATTGTGCGGCAGAGAGGTAACAGAATGAAAACAGCAACGCGATTAACAACTGGATTTCAGCCATCACTGGCCAGCATTATGCTGGCAACGATCGTTGCTGCTGCGGCAGTTTTAACGAGTGCCGCTGCCGAAGAGGCAACCGCCGATATTTCTGTGTATGCTGGTTTAGAGCCTGTAATGCAGCTTGAGTGCAGTGATATGAACTTTGGGGTGTACCAGATAGCGCGTGGAGATCGGGGTATTGGTAGTAGCGGCAACACTACGGTGCAAATGTCCATTGGCAACAATCGCGATACCAACGCTGAAGAGGCAAGGATCTCATTCATTAATCCTGGGCAAGACCAGATCGCCC
>NZ_JBLRWZ010000056.1:0-5970 GCF_047920995.1 Aliidiomarina sp. | reverse complement strand
CTTTTCGGCACGCCTTTCAGCTGTGCCAATAAGAAATTATCAATGCGTTGGCCACTGGCATCCGCATCAATACTGTGAAAACGAACCTGCTGCTGAACTTCACTCATATTAAGTGGGTAATCCTTACGGTAAAAACTGCGCAAAAGTATATCATGATGCCCTGCCGCAGGCACCTGCGCGTTGTGCCTTCGGCTAATATTTGTTACTTGTCAGCAAGGCTGGTTAATGCGACAATACCGTGTCAGATTCAATTGAGTCTGCCGAGTATGTTTTTCTCGATGAATTTTTCTCGGAAAGCACAACACTGGTACAACAGTGAAGCCTGTTTCGGCATTTAAGAAATTTATTGTTATACGTACGCTCTACTCACACGAACAGATGCTTGATTTAATTCGATAGAAGCCTGTTCAGGCACGTAAGTATCAGCTACGGGTAACCTCGCTAGCTTCCAATGAAGCCGCGTTAAAGATAAACAGAATACATTACAAATCGCATAGGAATTAGCCGCCCACACAGCGCGCACCATCAGTAGATACGGTGCCGGCAGTTGATTTTAGCAACGGAACAGCGCCATGTCTGGCGGTACAGTGTTGTGATTTCGTACATAACAAAAGTATGAGTCACACAATATGAAAAGAATGCTAATTAATGCAACCCAGCTGGAAGAGCTGCGCGTTGCACTTGTAGACGGACAACGCCTGTATGACCTGGATATCGAAAGCCCAGGCCATGAACAGAAAAAATCAAACATCTATAAAGGTAAAATCACTCGCGTAGAGCCAAGCTTAGAAGCTGCCTTCGTTGATTATGGTGCAGATCGCCACGGTTTCCTTCCCCTCAAAGAGATTGCTCGCACATATTTCCCGCAAGGTTATAAATTCGATGGCCGCCCCAACATCAAAGATGTGATAAAGGAAGGCCAAGAAGTAATTGTGCAAATTGATAAAGAAGAGCGCGGCCAAAAAGGCGCTGCATTAACCACTTTTATCTCACTTGCTGGTAGCTACCTTGTATTAATGCCCAACAACCCGCGTGCTGGTGGTATTTCCCGCCGCATCGAAGGTGATGAGCGAACAGAATTAAAAGAAGCGTTATCTACGCTAGAAGTACCGAATGGTATGGGTTTAATCGTGCGTACCGCAGGTGTTGGTAAATCATCAGAGGAATTAGGCTGGGATTTAAACGTGCTGCTGCATCACTGGACCGCAATTGAGCAAGTGTCATCTGAGCGCCCTGCTCCATTCCTAGTGCATCAAGAATCAAACGTTATTTTCCGCGCTATTCGCGATTATTTACGCCGCGATATCGGTGAGATATTGATTGATGATAAAACCATCTTCGAGCAAGCCTGCGAGCACATTAAAATTGTTCGCCCTGATTTCCTGAATCGGGTAAAACTGTATCAAGGTGAAATACCACTATTTAGCCATTACCAAATTGAAAGCCAGATCGAAAGTGCATTCCAACGCGAAGTGCGGTTGCCTTCCGGTGGTTCGATTTCTATCGACCCTACCGAAGCGCTAACCTCTATTGATATCAACTCAGCAAAAGCCACTAAAGGTGGTGATATCGAAGAAACCGCCCTGCAAACCAATCTTGAAGCAGCCGATGAAATTGCTCGGCAACTACGCTTGCGCGATGTGGGCGGGTTAATTGTTATCGATTTCATCGATATGACCCCACCTAAGCATCAGCGCGAAGTAGAGAATCGTTTACGTGATGCGTTAAAACAAGACCGGGCTCGTGTGCAAACTGCACGTATCTCACGATTTGGCTTGTTGGAAATGTCGCGGCAACGTTTGCGCCCATCCTTAGGTGAATCATCCAACCACGTATGCCCGCGCTGTGATGGCCAAGGCACCATTCGTGGTGATGAATCATTAGCACTGTCAGTGTTGCGCTTAATCGAAGAAGAATCGTTAAAAGACAATACTGGGCAAGTAAATGCGCAAGTGCCCGTTACCGTTGCAACCTACTTACTGAATGAAAAACGTAGCGCCCTTCGCGTTATTGAAGATCGCACAAAAGTAAGTATTTTGGTTATTCCAAACCAATATTTAGAAACTCCGCATTTCAATGTAGAGCGCTTACGCAAAGACGAGCTTACCGATGTACATAGCTATCGTTTATTGCAAAGCTCTGATATCAAAGAAATCGAGATTGTTGCTGCGCGTGAAAAAACTATTGATGAACCTGCTTTAAAAACCATTGTTGCACCAAGCCAGCCTGCACCTGCAGCAGCACCGGTTGCAGCCGCTAAAGAAAAAGCACCGAAGCAGCCTGGCCTGTTAACTAAATTAAGCAAATGGTTAGGCTCGGTGTTTAGTGCCTCTGAAGAAACCACTACCACAGAGAAATCTGCGCAGAAATCAAGCCAGAACCGCCAAGGTGAGCGCGATAACCGTGAGCGTGGGCGCAATAATAACCGCCGCCGTTCAGGTGCTAATCGTAATCGTAAACGTGATGACCAACGCGGGCCTAAGCGTGAAGAAGCGTCTGCACAAGCAACCCCTCAGGCACAAGCGGCTGACAGTGATGTACAAAAAGCCAACGCACCGAAAAGTGAGCAACGCCCTCGCCGCAATCGCCGTCGCAAGCCTGCGAACGCCGAGCAGCAAGGAAATACTGCTGAAGCTGTAGAAACAAAAGATAGCAGTGCAGACGAAGCAACACCGCAAATGCCACGCGAACGTCGTAACCGTCGTAAGCTGGATAAAAGTATACGTTTGCAGCAAGCGGATAAAACTCAGCAAACTGAAACAAAAGAAGATTCTGATTCTCCAGCGAGCACCGCTGCTGTTAGCAACAAAGAAACTAGTGCCAAGGCAAATGCTGAGCAACAAGTAGCTACCAGCAGCGCCCCTACGGAAAACAGTGAACAGCCAAAGGCTGCAACCACGGCTTCTGCAGATAATGCGGCAGCAGATACCGTTGCAACCAAAGCCGCAGCAACCGATGCTGATACAAAGAGTAATGAACAATCGCCAGAAGCAGCTGAACAAGAAGCGGAGAACAAAGCGGAGAACGAAGCGGAAAGCAAAACGGAAAAGCCAACTCGTAAACGTACGCGACGTCGCCCAAGCAAAGCTAAAGCTGAAGCTGAAGCGAATGCAAACGATGCTCCGGCCGAGGAATCGCCTGAAGTAGCAGATACTGCTGATAGCGAAGTGCCTACAGCTAACGAAGTGCCTACAGCTAATGAAGTGCCTGCTGCTAAGAAAGCGAAAGTAAAAACTGATGTAGTAGCAACGGAAGTTGAAGCAGCTAGTGATGTGGTTAGCGCCCCAGCAGAAAGTGCTGAGCCTAGCGATACACCAAGCGAACCAGCGAAAGCTGAACCGAGCGATGTGAAAAACACTAGTGAAGAAGCAGTTGCGCCTGAAGCTGCAGAGCCTGAAGCCGCTAAAGCTGCAGAGCCTGAAGCGCAAGCACCTGCTAAGGCCACCGAAGCTAAATCTGCACCTGTTGCAGCAAAGCCGAAAGCAAGCTCAAAGCCGAAAAACTTCGCCAGCGCTACTATGACCAAAGCTTCTGCAGTTAAGCGTGACGATGCACCACAAACGCTTAGTGCTGCTGATAGCAGTAAACGAAGCCCTGTTGCCGGCTCTGGCCGCCACGCAGGATTCACTGGCGCACAGAATAAAGCAGAAGCAGGCCCTGCCCGCTGTAAAAGCTAATTTGTACGTTAGTTAAAGCTTAAGTAAAAAGCCGAGAGTAAATTACTCTCGGCTTTTTTTGTGAGTTTTGTCTTCCATGACAGCAACATCCATGTTGCAACTCCCTATGATGCCAAAGCAAAACACCGGCACCCTCTTAGCACTCTCCGGAGCTAAGGTTACAACACACCTAAAGCGTTATTTTATCGCGGTTATCATTCAGTACTTTCGGCCCTAAACCGCGCACCTGGAGCAGTTGCTCTACATCTGTAAAGCGCCCAAGCTCTTCACGCAGCTTCACAATAGCTTCCGCTCGTGCCAAACCAACGCCACGTAGTGCTGCTGCGAGTTGCTCAGCTGTAGCGGTATTAATATTCACTTTCTCACCTGCTTCTGCCACTTTTACTAGTGGCGTAATCTGATTTAAGTTGGCTTCGATAGTGGCTGTGCTATTCGCAGCAGCAAACGCATTTGCAGCTGCGAGCACCAATCCTGTGCAGGCAAATGCCATAACAGATTTCTTTAACATAGGAGCTCCTTATTAACAAAAAAGCGCTACCTTCCTGGTAACGCTTTTCAGTATAGAGGGCTGCTCTGCTATTGCTATAGGGATATCGCGGATAGTTCGTGGTTTATTGCCGAAAGTAACTGATTTGGATTCTCAGCATTACGAATTGGCCGCCCCATTACCAAGAAGTTAACGCCCGCAGCAATAGCATCGCTTGGGGTCATTACTCGATGTTGATCATTAATATCGGAGCCTACGGGACGAATGCCGGGCGTTACTAAAAGAAACTCTTCACCAAGGCTTTGCCGTAATGCACTTGCTTCTTGAGCAGAGCACACCACCCCATCCAACCCTGCAGTTTTGGCATCATGTGCCAATGCCAGAACATGTTCTGGTAATGGCCTAGCAACCCCTGTTGCGGCTAATTGTTCGGCCGACATACTGGTTAGTACCGTTACCGCAATTAAATGAGGAGCCTTTGCACCATAGGGAGCCAACGCTTCTTTTGCCGCAACCATCATCGCAATACCGCCGCTAGCATGAACGTTCACCATCCATACGCCCAACTCAGCCGCAGCAGTAACCGCTTTAGCTACTGTATTGGGGATGTCATGGAATTTTAAATCAAGGAAAACGTCGAAGTTACGCGCATGCAATTGTTTAATAAACTCAGGGCCACCTGCGGTAAACAACTCTTTGCCAACCTTTACCCTGCACTCATCAGAATTTAACGTATCAACAAAGCGCAGTGCCTCACTGGGGTTCGCATAATCAAGGGCTACTACAACAGGTTTATTTATCATTCGCCATCCAATCCTCGTGTTGGTTTAATCGTACCCCAGCTCTTACAGCTTGGGCAGTGCCAATATAATGTTTGTCCTGAGAAACCGCAGTGTCGGCAGCGGTACTTAGAGCGCTGCTTTAATTGTTCGGCCACCATATTACCTAGCAACATCAGGCTGTTTCTGGCGCGGCCATCATCGGCCGAAGCCACGTGAAACTGAATCAATTTATGAAATGCTTTCATGGTCGGGTTTTTCTGCAGTGCCGTAAGCATAAATTGCTCTGCTGCAGCCACATTATTGCGGCGGGCAATAATATCCCCCAACATTACCACAGCTGTTGCACAAGGCTGTTCCAGCACAACATCATGCAGTAAAGATACCAAGCTTTCCGGCTCATTCATGCCTTCGTAGCATTGTTTGAGCAAAGGAAGGATTTCGGCAATGAAATCTGCTTCAGTTTCAATAATCGGCAAGAGATATGGCAATGCGCGGGCGTATTTTTCTTGCCCTATCCACCAGCGGCCAATGGCAATGCGAGCGCGAACGCACTGCCCATCATGCTTTAAAGCTTTTCCGTAATATTTTAGGGTTTGGCTTACATCTTCCTGCAGCTCCGCAAGCTCGCAATAAAATTGCGCAATAACAGTTTCAATTGATTTATCAGTACGAGATAGCTTTAACCCCATACGAATGGCTTTATCCCATTCATGAGTTGCCTCATACAAAGCAAGCAGGCTGTGTAGGCTTTCAGATTGGTAATTGGTGTACTGTTGTAACTCGCTGAACATTTGCTCAGCGCGATCATACAAGCCTGCAGAGAGGTAATCTTGCCCTAATTCATACATGGCATGTTGGCGTTCTTGATTGGACAGTGAAGGCCGAGAAATTAGATTTTGGTGAATACGAATTGCACGATCTACTTCGCCACGCCTACGAAAAAGTTTACCCAAAGTCCAATGAGTTTCAATGGTTTCACTATCGATATCAAGCATATCGATAAACAGATCAACTGCTTTATCGC
>NZ_JBLRWZ010000055.1:0-6468 GCF_047920995.1 Aliidiomarina sp. | reverse complement strand
GGTATACGTACCTGCGGATGACTTAACCGATCCATCGCCAGCAACTACATTTGCTCACTTAGATGCAACTGTTGTATTGTCGCGTGATATCGCGTCGTTGGGTATCTACCCTGCGGTTGATCCATTGGATTCAACATCGCGCCAGTTAGACCCGCAAGTAATTGGTCATGAGCACTATGATACTGCACGTGGTGTGCAATCAGTTCTTCAGCGTTATAAAGAATTGAAAGACATCATCGCAATCTTGGGTATGGACGAATTATCTGAAGAAGATAAACGTGTTGTTGCCCGCGCTCGTAAAATTCAACGTTTCTTATCACAGCCGTTCTTCGTAGCGGAAGTATTTACCGGTGCGCCTGGTAAGTATGTATCGTTGAAAGATACCATTGCTGGATTTAAAGGCATCCTGGAAGGCGATTACGATAGCTTGCCTGAGCAGGCGTTCTACATGGTTGGCACTATCGACGAAGCGGTCGAGAAAGCCAACAAAATGTAATCGAACGGGAGGTTTGTAATGGCGGTATCCACAGTATATCTGGATGTAGTAAGCGCTGAAGATCGTTTGTTCTCCGGCAATATTCGCTCTATCCAGGTTACAGGTAGTGAGGGTGAGCTTGGTATTTTGCCTGGCCACACTCCATTGCTGACCGCCTTGAAACCTGGCATGGCTCGTGTAGTTACTGAAGAAGGTAAGGAAGAGCTTTTTTACATCGCCGGTGGTGTAATGGAAGTTCAGCCAGAAACCATTACTGTGTTATCAGACACAGCAGTGCGTGGCGGCGATTTGGATGAAGCAGCAACAGAGAAAGCGATCAAAGATGCACGCGAAGCTCTGGCGCATTCTTCTCCAGATTTATCTTACGCTGAAGCAGCTGCCGAACTATCTCGTGCAATTGCCCAGTTGCGAGTATTGCAACAGTTGCGGAAACGCAAAGGCAAATAAACAGGTTCGCAAAGGCGTTCAAATAAGCGAAAACCCAGCCATTGTGCTGGGTTTTTTATCGCAATTGAAAAGCTTCTATTAAGCTTGGAAATTCAACGTTTCGAACCGCTATAAACACTGGTAAACTAGGGGTTACATTGAAGTAAACTTATTCGCTTATTGCAAGGAAAGGCGCATGCCCTCACCTTTATTAAATGTTGTTGTTCTTGCTGCCGGTAAAGGCACAAGAATGCGCTCAAATTTACCGAAAGTTTTGCATCCGGTAGCGCAAAAGCCGATGGTGCAACATGTTCTTGATACCGCCTTATTAATTGGCGCTCAGCAATTGCAGTTAGTGTATGGCCATGGGGCCGAGCAGTTGCAAGCGCATTTGGCTGATTTTTCCCAGCAACACGGGGTAAACTGGGTTGAGCAGGCCGAGCAGCTCGGTACCGGCCACGCTGTTCAGCAGGTTATCCCGCATATTACCGATAACGACACCGTGCTTATTTTGTATGGTGATGTGCCCCTTACCCGCCCAGAAACACTGCAAAACTTGTTAGCTGCGAAAGCCGATAACGCCCTTGCGTTACTAACCGTTACCTTGCCTGATCCAACGGGTTATGGCCGTATTGTGCGCAATCAGCAAGGCGAGATTACCGGTATTGTTGAACATAAAGATGCCAATGACCAAGAGCGGGAAATTACCGAAGTAAATACCGGCATGATGGCCGCTGATGGCAAGGCGCTAAAGCGTTGGTTAAGCCAGTTGAACAACAACAATGTGCAGGGCGAGTACTATTTAACCGATATCGTAGCGATGGCTGCGGCCGAAGGAGTGCATATTGCCAGCAGCCAACCCGCGGAGATTGCGGAAGTTGAAGGTGCCAATAATCGCGCGCAGCTGGCCGTATTAGAGCGTGCTTACCAGCGCCGTAAAGCCGATGAGCTGATGATTGCCGGCGCTACACTAATGGACCCAGCACGCATTGATGTGCGCGGTAACGTAAGTGTTGGCGAAGATGTAGTGATCGATATCAACGTAGTGCTCGAAGGTAATGTACACATTGGTGATGGTGCGGTAATTGAACCGAACTGTGTAATTCGCGATAGCGTTATTGGCGCTGGTGCGCGGATTAAGGCGAACTCCGTGCTGGAAGGCGCAGAAGTAGGAAATGGCGCCCAAGCAGGCCCATTTGCGCGCTTACGCCCAGGCACTAAACTTGGCGAAGGTGCGGCAATTGGCAACTTTGTGGAAGTAAAAAACACCGTGTTTGGCGTGGGCGCGAAAGCGGGCCATTTATCCTACCTTGGCGATGCTGAAATTGGTGCTGGGGCAAACATTGGTGCGGGCACCATCACCTGCAACTATGATGGAGTGAACAAACATAAAACGGCTATCGGCGCTGGAGCCTTTATTGGCTCAAACAGTTCTTTGGTAGCGCCAGTAACTATAGGTAGTATGGCTACCACTGGCGCCGGCTCGGTAGTTACGAGCAATGTAGCCGATAATGAATTAGCGGTAGGCAGAGCAAAACAACGGAATATAGCTGGGTGGAAACGGCCTGTGAAAAAGGATAACAAATAACATGTGTGGAATTGTTGGAGCAACCGCAGAACGTAGAGTAGCGGGTATTTTATTAGAAGGCCTGCGCCGCCTTGAGTATCGTGGTTATGATTCGGCCGGTATGGCGTTACTAGATGATAACAGCCTTCACCAAGTGCGACGCATAGGCAAAGTACAGGCGTTGGCCGATGCGTTAGAAGAAACTGGCTTAAATGGGTATAGCGGTATAGCGCATACGCGTTGGGCTACCCATGGCGGCGTTACCGAAGCGAATGCACACCCGCATTTCTCCAACGGCACGCTTGCGGTAGTACACAACGGTATTATTGAAAACCATGAGAGTTTGCGCACAAAGCTACAGGCCCTAGGCTACGTGTTTACCTCACAAACCGATACCGAAGTAATTTGCCATTTAATGCATCATGAGCTGAAAAACACCGATAGCCTGTTGGCAGCCCTACAAGCCACGGTGAAACAATTAGAAGGCGCTTATGGCACGGTAATTATGGATAAGCGCAAACCAGGCGAATTAGTAGTGGCTCGCTCGGGTAGCCCACTAGTTATTGGCGTTGGTATTGGCGAAAACTTTATCGCTTCTGATCAGCTGGCATTATTGCCGGTAACTCGCGAGTTTATTTATCTAGAAGAAGGCGATGTAGCCGCTATTGATCGAGATTCAGTGCGTATTTTCGATAGCGCCGGCGAACCCGTTGAGCGTGAGCATGTTACCTCCGATCTACAATACGATGCCGGTGGTAAAGGCGAGTATCGCCACTTTATGCTAAAAGAAATCCATGAGCAGCCAATTTCGGTGCGCAACACCTTGGAAGGCCGCGTTACCGCTGATCAGGTTATAGTTGAGGCCTTCGGTGAAAATGCAGCGGATATTTTTAAAGATATCCGCCATGTGCAAATTATTGCTTGTGGCACCAGCTACCATGCTGGCATGGTGGCCCGCTATTGGTTAGAGGAATATGCCGGCGTTTCGTGTAACGTAGAAATTGCTTCCGAGTTCCGCTATCGCAAATCGCACGTATTTCCCGGTAGCTTGTTGCTTACCATTTCCCAATCTGGCGAAACCGCCGATACGTTGGCCGCGCTGCGGTTAGCGAAAACACTTGGTTATCGTTCTAGCTTAACCATTTGTAACGTGGCTACCTCATCGATGGTACGGGAATCAGATTTAGCGTTTCAAACCCGTGCAGGCGCCGAAATCGGTGTTGCGTCTACCAAGGCATTTACTACCCAGTTGGTAGGGTTATTAATGCTCGTTAGTGCGCTTGGCCGCTTTAATGGCATGGAAGAGGCGATGCAATCGCGAATTGCGCATGCGCTAGTTACCCTGCCCACCAAGCTAGAGCAAGCATTGAAGATTACCGATGAAATTGAAGAGCTGGCAGAGGAGTTTGCTGATAAAGAACATAGCTTGTTCCTTGGCCGTGGCGATCAATATCCAATCGCAATGGAAGGCGCGTTAAAGTTAAAAGAAATCAGCTATATTCATGCTGAGGCCTACGCTGCAGGTGAGTTGAAGCATGGCCCATTAGCGTTGATTGATGCCGAAATGCCAGTAATTGTAGTAGCGCCGAATAACGAGTTACTCGAGAAGCTGAAATCGAACGTAGAAGAAGTGCGCGCCCGCGGCGGAATTATGTACGTATTCGCCGACAAAGATGCCCACTTCAAAAGCGATGAAACCATGCGCGTAATCAACCTCGATCACGTGGATGCCATCGTAGCGCCCATCGTATATACCCTGCCGTTGCAGCTACTTAGCTACTACGTAGCCATTATTAAAGGCACCGATGTGGATCAGCCGCGGAACTTGGCGAAGAGTGTTACAGTAGAATGATTTAAAGGGCCGTAAGGCCCTTTTTGTGGCGTAGTAATAAAGTATCATACTAAGTAATAAAGTATCATACTAAAATCCCCTATTGAATCCGCTCCTTGGTTCTATAGGGGATTTTTTGTTGCTTGATCGGCGAAGTGCTTTTAGTCATTATGATGCTTACTAAATAAGCAATAGTTTCGTTTGGCTCAAGCTATCTACTACCTCAAATGAGAGAGCCCCAAGAGTAGATTAATACTCAATATATCGAATACAGTTCTGCTCAGTCATGGTTCGAAAATTTGAACAGTGCTAACACAGGAATTTAATAAATGAGTAACGCTGGCGAAACCAAGAAAAACCAACTTAAAAGCAATGCTAAAGATTATGTGGTTTCGGGAGTAAAAGCAGCGCTCGGAGCAATCCCCTTTGCAGGCTCTCTATTGTCTGAGATAGCTGGTAATGTAATACCTCAACTGTAGTGGATACTATTCCAGTCGTGACCTAGGTAGTTATGTCTATTTCGCGGGCGAGGGATATAGGGCCGATTTGAAGGTAAGCCCTTTCGCTGCTTTCGGAAGAGACGTAGATAGTGCAGGATTTGGTGGAAGTGCAAAGATTCCTGAGAATGTTGCTGCGTGGGTCATTGCAGACCATAGTGGTGTTGATATCGAAAGGCTCCAAACGCATTCAAATCGACATTTTGACTCTGCGCCGATCTTTGTAATGGATAAAGCAACTGGTGATTTTTACGAATACGAATTTGATTCTGAAACGGAGGAATGGACATGTTCAAAAAATGGAGAAGAGTGTTAGTATTTTTGATTTTATTTATAACGATGAATTCTGTTGGAGCAGAGGAAAATTCGGATAAAAATACAATAGAAATTGTATCAATTTTAAAAATAATAGCTTCGCCAGAACGTTATTTAGGCAGAGAGCTTAGGGTTGTGGGTTACTTGAGTGATATGCATCTTTTTGCGTACAAGACAGATAGTGACATTGCGCGCATGGAACATGCAATTTTATTACCTCTTTTTGAACAAGCTCCATGGGAGGAAGTTGAAAGCTGTATGAATCATTACGCAATAGTGACGGGAACTTTAGTGGATACAGAGCTTATGATGGCGAATATTACATCAATACGAATAAGAGAAGAAGGGCGAGGATATAGAGGGTGTTACAAGTGGACAGCATCGGAAAGTCATTATCATTAGCTACCCTGATGCAAGCGATGCCGTTACTCACATCTATGACGCGCAAGGATTCTCGACCGTTTGGATACTGCAAGCGGTAGCTTTGATGACGATTTGCTTGGAAATACCACGCAAAAAACGCTGGGGAACGATACGCTGACTTATCACTACAGCAATAATCGTTTAACCAGCGTGAGTAACGCAGTCAACCGCTCGTTTAGCTACGATACTCGTGGCAATGTTATCTAGAAAGTCTTCAAGGCGATATGGATGGGATGTTCACTTGTTCTAGTTTTAGTGCTGATTAAGAAGAATAGTACTCGTACTCAATACTTCCAGACTCCTTGCTTTCGCCGAGTTCAAATGCGCCTTGTAGAGCAAGATGCAGGGATGCTTAGTAAGCGTAGCTAGAAGCACACATTGACCGTATTATTTTTCTCAAGGTGGGGCAATTCTGCTGACCATTTAACCGGCCAAGATAATTGACGCTAGTGCGTGAGGTCGATATTCCAAGGCAGCAGGTGGTCGATATCACTGTTGTCGTTGAGAAGCGGCCATTGCTCGAACAAGCGCATCAGGTAGTCAATCGGTTGTAGGCCGTTGGCTTTGGCTGTTTCGACTAAGCTGTAAAGTACCGCACTGGCATCGGCACCACCATGGGTGTTGGCGAACAGCCAAGCTTTACGTCCAATCACGAACGGTTTAATAGCACGCTCGGCACGGTTGTTGTCGATGTTGATGCGCCCGTCGGTTAAGTATACTTGCAGTTTTGACCACTGGTTCAGTGTGTATTGAACCGCTTTGCCAATGATGCTGGTGGGTGGCACTTGGGTGAGTTGGGTATCCAGCCATGCTTTGAACTCGCTCATGATGGTGCTTGATTCAGTTTGTCGTGCACGCCAGAGCTCATCAACAGGCTTACCGGCCATGCGTTTTTCAACCCGGTATAGCTTCT
>NZ_JBLRWZ010000054.1:0-6683 GCF_047920995.1 Aliidiomarina sp. | reverse complement strand
CGTCATATAACAGCACACCTAAGTAGCGAATACGCCCTACACATGTTTCTGAACATGTAGTGGGTTGGCCCGCTTCAATCCGTGGATAACAGAATGTGCATTTTTCCGATTTGCCCGTTTTCCAGTTGTAGTAAATCTTTTTGTAAGGGCAGCCCGATACACACATGCGCCAGCCCCGGCACTTATCTTGATCAATCAAAACAATGCCATCTTCTTCGCGCTTATAAATTGCACCGGAAGGGCAAGCTGCTACGCAAGCTGGGTTCAAACAGTGTTCGCACAACCGTGGTAAATACATCATGAAGGTTTTTTCAAACTGTCCATAAATGTCTTTTTGCACCACTTCATTGAAATTCACATCTTTCTTACGCTTAGCGAACTCTGTGCCAAGAATTTCTTCCCAGTTTGGGCCCCACTCTATTTTCTCCATACGCTTGCCACTAATCAGTGAACGTGGCCGCGCTACCGGCTGGTGCTTGGTATCGCCAACGTTATGCAAGTGCTGGTAATCGAAATCAAATGGCTCATAGTAATCATCGATTTGTGGCAAATCGGGGTTCGCAAAGATATTTGCTAAAATACGCAGCTTGCCGCCCATTTTTAGCTGCAGCTTGCCTTTCTTCGTGCGTTCCCAGCCACCATTCCACTTTTCTTGGTTTTCCCACTCTTTCGGGAAGCCTTCGCCTGGTTTACTTTCAACATTGTTGAACCATGCATATTCCACCCCTTCGCGTGAGGTCCAGACATTCTTACAGGTGATGGAGCAAGTGTGGCAACCGATACACTTGTCCAGGTTTAACACCATGCCAATCTGAGCTCTAACTTTCATAATCGTATTCCTAAATCTGCTGCTACCGTGGTACAAGATTTATGTGTGGCGTAAGCAGCCTCGTTCGAGGCTGCTTACCCTGCCCACTACTCAGTATCCAACCAATCAACTTTGTCCATCTTGCGCACGATAACGAACTCATCGCGGTTACAGCCTACGGTTCCGTAGTAGTTAAAGCCGTAGCTTTGCTGCGCATAGCCACCAATCATATGGGTTGGCTTCATTACCGCTCGCGTTACCGAGTTATGAATACCACCGCGAGTACCGGTCATTTCTGAACCAGGAACATTCACAATGCGCTCTTGTGCGTGGTACATCATGCTCATCCCCTCAGGAACACGCTGTGAAACTACCGCTCGCGCAGAAATAGAACCGTTCACGTTAAAGATTTCGATCCAATCGTTATCTTCAATACCCGCAGCTTTGGCATCTATTTCACTCAGCCACACAATCGGCCCGCCGCGCGATAACGTGAGCATAAGTAAGTTATCTGAGTATGTGCTGTGAATACCCCACTTCTGATGCGGTGTAATCCAGTTCAACACGATTTCTTTATTGCCGTTGGGCTGCTTATTCAAAATTGGCTCTACGGTTTTTAAGTTAATCGGTGGCTTGTACACACATAAGGTTTCACCGAAATCTCGCATCCATTCATGATCTTGATAGAACTGTTGGCGGCCGGTAATGGTGCGCCATGGAATCAACTCATGCACATTGGTATAACCTGCGTTATACGATACATGTTCATCTTCTAAGCCAGACCAAGTAGGCGACGAGATGATTTTGCGTGGCTGTGCTACGATGTCACTGAAGCGAATTTTCTCGTCTTCTTTCGGCTTGGCTAAATGGGTATGATCGCGCCCAGTTAACTCACCTAATGCACTCCAAGCTTTCACTGCCACTTGGCCATTCGTTTCTGGCGCTAGCGAGAGAATTACCTCACACGCATCAATAGCAGATTCAATCTTCGGCCTACCCTTATTCGCTCCCTCTTCTACGTGGGTGCGATTAAGCTTGCCTAGGAAATCCACTTCATCTTGCGTGTTCCAATTAATTCCCTTACCACCATTGCCAAGCTTATCCATAAGTGGGCCAAGCGAAGTGAAGCGGTGATACATGTTCGGATAATCACGCTCTACTTCCACAATGTTCGGCATGGTTTGTCCAGGAATAGCTTCGCACTCCCCTTTCCACCAAGCTTTTACGCCGTATGGTTGGGCTAGCTCGTTCGGTGTATCGTGCTGCATAGGCACTGTAACCACATCGTTTTCAACACCTAAATGGCCTACACAAACACGCGAGAACTCTTTCGCTATACCTTTGAAAATGTCCCAATCGCTGCGTGCTTCCCATACTGGATCAATGGCGGCCGTAAGCGGGTGAATAAACGGATGCATATCCGATGTGTTCATGTCGTCTTTTTCATACCAAGTTGCTGTTGGCAACACGATATCTGAGTACAAACAGGTAGTAGACATACGGAAATCGAGGGTTACCCAAAGATCTACCTTGCCTTCTGCACCTTCATCTTCCCACTCCACATCTTCAGGCTTAGTGCCGCCAAAGCTGCCTAGGTCTTTACCGAGCAAACCATGCTTGGTACCTAGTAAATGCTTCAGCATGTACTCATGGCCCTTACCGGAAGAACCGAGCAAGTTTGAACGCCAAATAAACATATTGCGCGGAAAGTTTTTCGGGCTTTCAGGTTGCTCACAGGCAAACTTCAGGCTGCCTTCTTTTAACTGATCTACAACGTAGGATTTTACGTCCATACCCGCGTTATCAGCCGCAGCTTTAATACCTAGCGGGTTTGTGCCTAATTGCGGCGCACTTGGCAACCAGCCCATACGTTCGGCGCGGGTGTTGTAATCAATAATGCTTGATTTCCACTTATTCGGGTTCGCAAGCGGTGACACAACTTCGGTCATTTCTAATTTCTCGTAGCGCCACTGGCTCGAGTGGTTATAGAAGAACGAAGTACCATTCATATGGCGGGGTGGACGCTGCCAATCCAAACCAAAGGCTAATGGTGCCCAGCCAGTTTGTGGCCGCAGCTTCTCTTGCCCTACGTAGTGCGCCCAGCCACCGCCACTTTGGCCGATACAGCCACACATCATGAGCATGTTAATTAAGCCACGATAGCTCATGTCCATGTGATACCAGTGGTTAATGGCAGCACCCACAATAATCATCGAACGGCCTTTAGTTTTGTCCGCGTTGCGGCCAAATTCTCGAGCCACACGAATCACATCTTTCGGGTTCACCCCAGTAATCGCTTCTTGCCATGCTGGCGTGTACGGCACGCTATCATCATAGCTTTGCGCACGATTTGGATCGTTTACGCCGTTATCAACACCATAGTTAGCAAGCATTAAATCAAATACGGTAGCTACTAATACGCTGCTACCATCTGCAAGCTGCACGCGCTTGGATGGCACTTTGCGCATTTGAATTTCATCATGCTCAGTATGCTGAAAGTATTCATACTCATGCGGTTTACCGCCAAAGTATGGGAAGGCAACATCGGCCATTTCATCGGCGTTATCTTTCAAAGAAAGGTGTAAATCAACATCACCTTGATTGTCTTTCTGTTCAAGGTTCCATTTGCCTTTTTGGCCCCAGCGATAGCCAATGGCGCCATTCGGGCTCACCAAACGATCACCGTCACGGTTCATCGCAATGGTTTTCCAATCTGGGTTATTTTCTTCACCCAAGTTGTCTACCAAATCTGCAGCACGCAGGAAGCGCCCTTGGGTAAGGCGGCCATTCTCTTCTTCAAGCATTACCAACATTGGCATATCGGTATAACGGCGTACGTAATCGGTGAAGTATTCACTTGGTTGGTCAACGTGGAATTCTTTCAAAATCACGTGGCCAAATGCCATTGCTAATGCCGCATCGGTGCCCTGGCGAGGTGCCAACCAGGTATCACCAAACTTAGAGGCTTCAGAGTAATCAGAAGTGATTACGCAGGTTTTGGTACCCTTATAACGAACTTCAGTTAAGAAGTGAGCGTCTGGAGTACGGGTTTGTGGCACGTTTGATCCCCAAACGATGATGTAATTCGAGTTATACCAATCAGCCGATTCCGGCACGTCTGTTTGTTCGCCCCAAACCTGCGGCGATGCCGGTGGAAGATCACAATACCAATCGTAAAAACTGAGGCAGTTAGCGCCAATGAGTGATAAATATCGGGCTCCAGCGGCATAAGAAACCATCGACATAGCTGGAATAGGAGAAAATCCTGTTACCCGATCTGGGCCATAGGTTTTCGTGGTGTACACATTAGAAGCGGCAATCAGTTCATTCACTTCATCCCAAGAAGCGCGCACAAAGCCACCTAAACCACGGCGTTCTTTGTAACTTTTTGCTTTCACTGGATCGTTTACAATGGATTCCCACGCCAGTACTGGATCACTGTATTCTTGTTTTGCTTCACGCCATAACTGCATTAATTGCTGGCGCATTTTCGGGTACTTCAGGCGATTAGCACTGTAGATATACCAAGAATAGCTTGCGCCACGCGGGCAACCACGTGGTTCATGGTTTGGAAGATCAGGCCGAGTGCGCGGGTAATCCGTTTGCTGGGTTTCCCAAGTTACCAAACCGTCTTTTACGTAAATTTTCCAGCTACACGAGCCTGTACAGTTTACACCGTGTGTAGAACGTACTACTTTATCGTGCTGCCACCGCTGGCGATAACCTTGTTCCCAGGTGCGATCTTCATTCGTAACAACCCCATGCCCATTCGAGAAGGGTTCTTTCTTTAGATTGAAGAAGCGCAGTTTATCGAGTAAATGACTCATTTTTTCAGACTCCCGTCCAGCTACTGCATTCATAGTTCAAGCGAACATTATGGTAATGTGGGTAAATTGTGCTTGATCTGTATCAATGCAGCCAGTGGGGGTATTCGCGTACTTTTACTACAAGTACTCCTATATAGGTATTCGTGTTTAACGAGTAAATCGTTGATAATAAAGGCTATTGAAGATTGAGATTAGGCCAGTGTTATAGCTAGGTTTAAAGCTCAGATAAAAAGGGGTATTCAACGTGAAACAGCGCAAATCATCATTAGCGGGCAGTATTAGCCTCGCGCTCTTTGCGATCGTGAGTTTATCCCTGATTACTTTGCTAATTAGCTATTGGCTTTCGGAACAAGTGAATCGCGATCCGGAAGCACTAAACGTGGCGGGATCATTACGCTATCAAACCTATCATGTGGCGATTTTAGCAGCCCGCAATGATGAAGTACGTTTAGCTGAATCTGTGCAGGCCATAAACACCTCGTGGAACCATTCTGCATTTCGCCGTTTTGCCCACGCTGATGCCGATATTTATCGCCACTTTCGCGAAGCCCAAGCTAACTGGGTAGCGATTGAGCAAGATATTCGTAGTGGTGATTTTCGTTCAGACCTATTCTATAGCCAACTGAGTACTCAGGTTGCCTTTATCGATGAGCTAGTAATGCTCATTCAGCTTGATGCGGAAAAAACCGTGGGTGCGTTACGCCTCGTGTTAGTGATTGCGTTGTTCTTAACAGTGATACTCACCATTATTGTATTGCACTGGCTACGTGTGCGCTTTGAACTGCCCCTTGCAAAACTCCAACAAGTGGCCAAGCAAATTGGAGAGGGTGATTTTACGGCTCGGGCAAACTTAGCCAATAAAAATGATGAGCTCGGCACTTTGGCCAACACCATTAATAAAATGAGCGATACCATTGGTTTTATGTACGGCCGTTTAGAAACGCGAGTGAGTGAGCAAACTTCACAATTACGGCGCAGCCATATTACCTTGCAGTTGCTGTATGATATTTCCACTCGTATCAACGAGCATTCGCTGAATTATCATGATTTCAAAGACACTACGGTGAAGCTCCGCGATGTATTGGGGCTCGATGATCTCGAGTTATGTTTACTCACCAATGATGGCAATGCTCCCTACTTACAGTTTCAATCTGAGCAATCGGCAAAAGACCCATGTCATGCCAGCAATTGCGCGGAATGTGTGCGCCGCGATGAAGTAGTAGCGGTAGTAGAGGGCGTGCGTTCGTATTACTACCCATTAAGCCGAGATAATAAACGTTTCGGAGTGTTGGTTGCGCGCTGTAAGGTGAATGAGAGCATGCATGAGTGGCAGCAGAAACTGATGAAATCAGTATCGGATCAGCTTGCTTTAGCGCTCAGTTTAAAAGCCGAAGAAGACCAAGCTCGCCGCTTAGCCATGGTGAACGAACGCACAGTTATTGCCCGCGAATTGCATGATTCACTCGCCCAAGCACTTTCGTATTTAAAGATTCAAGTAACCCGGTTAAACAAAGCAATTGCCATTGAGCGCCAAGATATTATTGCGGATGTTTCTAACGAATTGAAACAGGGCCTAGATTCAGCGTATCGGCAATTACGCGAACTATTAACCACATTCCGCCTGAAAGTAGATGGCGATGGCTTGCTCAATGCATTAGAAGAAACCGTGTTACAGCTGCAAAAACAAACGAGCTTACTAATTAATTTAGATTATCGTATTGCCGATATCCCGTTGGAACCGCATGAAGAAATTCATTTACTGCAAATGATTCGCGAAGCTACGCAAAATGCGATGCACCATAGCGAAGGCAAGAATGTTACGATTCGTATTACGCAAGTTGATACTGCAGAAGTTCAGCTCGCGGTTGAAGATGATGGCATAGGTATTCCGGAAGACCCGCAAAAGCTTAACCATTATGGCTTAGCAATTATCCGCGAGCGCGCCCGCCACTTGGGTGGTGAAGTTACCATTCGCCGGCGCGAAACGGGTGGCACCGGCGTTTATTTTACCTTTATTCCACACTATTTAATGAGCGAAGTGAAAGAGC
>NZ_JBLRWZ010000053.1:0-7133 GCF_047920995.1 Aliidiomarina sp. | reverse complement strand
GTCCAATTCAGACGTTGACGCCTTACCATGCGGTGTCATCACATGCTCACAAACTCCGCGTGGTGTGTATGTCCAAGCATTGCCTTGGAAATCAATGGTAGAGGTACCCTCACAGCTAGTACCCGCACCGGCTCGGCAATCATTTTGTCCAGCGAGAGCAATACCATAGCATTTATCACGGCGCCCACGAACACGCTCTCCCGACATCCATTGCTGAAAGTTTTGTTGCACGTTTTCTGGTGCGTTTTCTACGAGGCTTAATTGAGCGTTGGGGCCAGCCTGTGCTACACCGGTGATACTAGCGATCGCAACGCCAGCTAATAGTAATTTGGTTAAGTTTGGTTGTGTCATTTTTCATTCCTCTTATGTGAAATTCAAACTTAGTGTAGTTGAGTTTTAGTTGAGCCACTTACACCAAATCACCACATTTATCGACTAAAACACCGTTGATGATTTCAAAAGTGATCTAAAATTCTGGAGGTATGCTGTGAACGATATTTTCCCGGTGAGGTTTTAAAACGTTTTATAAATGCCATGGTAAAAGCAGCCGAGGATTTGTAACCAACTGAACGGGCGATTGACTCCACAGAGCGATTCGTCTCAATTAATAGTTTGCTTGCAGCAACAAGCCGCCAGTTTGTTATGTAAGCACCGGGTGAAATACCGTGAATCGCAAAGAATTTGGTTGCTAAACCTGTGCGCGATAGTCCGGCCTCGCGAGCAAGTTTGGAGAGTGTCCAAGGCTGCGAAATATTCTTATGAAATGCCTTTAGCGCTTGGTGAATTTTCGGTTCATGTAAACCAGCTAAAAGCCCGGGCTTCAGTTCTTGTTTATTTAAGCTGCGTAGGGCCTGAACAAACAAAAGTTCTAAGAGTCGATTTATTAATAGCTCATTGCCTAAGGCTTGTTCCTTTAACTCGTAACACAACATAGCGCTCGTTTGTTTCAGCCATAATGCGTTAGTTGGCTTACTAGCTTGTAAATGAAGGATTTCAGGCAAGCTACTGAGTAATAAATCGGCGTGATCTCGTTCGAAAGAAAAATAGCCACACAAAATACTTAGGTTGGGTGTGCCTTCGTTAAATAGTGGCTTCCCGCCTACGAGATGATCTAAGGCCTCTTGGCCAAAGTGTGCAGTTGATTCCGGGGTTGCTTTCAGTGAATGCGGAGTGGCGTGAGGAAGAATGATACAATCACCTTCATTGAGCTCAATCATACTTCCAGTTTCGTGAATCAAAAGCCAACAGCTCCCTTTTTCAATGATGTGTAATGCTGCACCTACGGGCTTATCAATACGCAATCCCCAGTCGCC
The DNA here is from genome assembly GCF_047920995.1 of Aliidiomarina sp. Classification (NCBI taxonomy): domain Bacteria; kingdom Pseudomonadati; phylum Pseudomonadota; class Gammaproteobacteria; order Alteromonadales; family Idiomarinaceae; genus Aliidiomarina; species Aliidiomarina sp. Next base: position 5,820 of record NZ_JBLRWZ010000053.1, on the reverse strand, counting down.
CGAAAATGTACTTTTGAAATACACATGGCCTGTTAGTTGAATTAAGCGAAGAACTTCTGAAGTGATATCCATTGCAACCTCTAATGTACGATTTAAACTAAAATATATCATATTTAGTCTTTAATGTTCTGATTTAATCCAGAATACTAATCGAGTAGTTTCGTAAATACTAATTTGGAGTTTAGCAATGAAGATATTAAAACCAGTAATTACAGTGGTAGGCTTGAGCTTACTTACCTTAAGTTCGCAAGCAGCGGCAGATTTACCAAATCCGGGGGTTAAGTTTTCAAAAGGTGATACAGCGCTAGTGGTCACTGATCCGCAGCGAGATTTTCTCCATGAGGAAGGTGTTACATGGGGAGTGGTTGGTGCTAGTGTTGAAGCAAATAACACGGTGGAAAATATCGAGTTATTATTTAAAGCAGCTAAAGGTAATGATATCCCCGTTTTTATTTCGCCTCACTATTATTACCCTCATGATCATGAGTGGGAATTTGGTGGAGCTCTTGAAACAATGATGCATGCTATCGGTATGTTCGACCGAGAGCATCAGCATAATGCAGAGGGCTTAAAGGGCTCGGGTGCAGACTGGATGGAGCAATACAAGCCTTATATTGAAGATGGAAAAACGGTGGTTACGAATCCGCATAAAGTATATGGACCGGAAACTAATGATTTGATTTTGCAGCTTCGTAAACGAGGTATCAGTAAGGTAGTGCTCGCTGGAATGTCTGCTAATTTATGCACCGAAAGCCATATGCGCGCTCTGGTAGAGAACGGTTTTGAGGTGCATGTTGTATCAGATGCAACAGCGGCAGCTCAGTTGCCTGGCTTAGATGGATATCAAGCTGGCATGACAAATGCTCGGATGATAGCCAGTGGTTTAGAAAATACGGCAACTACTGTGAAGCTAATGAATAACTTATAACGGCTACCCACACCGGGGTGAGCCAGTTACGGTTTACCCCGGTTTTACCTACCTTTATCGCAGAGCAATATTCCTCTGAGCTCAATGCAAGAGCTAACACAGATGCGCAAATTGGCATCGTTTTCAGGGTATTGTTTAACATTATAATGTTCCTCATACGCTAAACTTGACCAATTTACTCGGGTATTATAAAGTTTACCGAATTTCTCGTGGCGCTTGCGCTGGATACACAGGTTCCGCCGACCTTTTTAGGCCAAACATTACTGTGCATCACCGAATAGAGGTAAATAATGAGAGCAATAATTGAAGAGCAGGTAACCTATGTGCGCCATTGGAGTGAAAGCTTGTTCAGCTTCCGAACCACTAGAAAACCTTCCTTCACTTTCGAGAACGGTCAGTTTGTAATGCTAGGTATTGAGGTGGATAACAAACCGTTGCTCCGCGCCTACAGTATTGCCAGTGCAAACTATGAAGATGAGCTAGAATTTTTTAGTATAAAAGTTCCTAATGGCGCACTCACCTCCCGTTTACAGCACCTGCAGGTTGGCGATACCTTAAGCCTTTCAACACGCCCAGCTGGCACGCTCGTTGCTGGTTACTTAAAACCAGGTAAGCATTTATATCTGCTCGCTACAGGAACGGGCTTAGCACCGTTTATGAGCATTATTAAAGACCCAAGTATTTATGAGCAATATGAAAAAATTATTTTAGTGCATAGCGTGCGGCACATAGCGGATTTAGCCTATCAACAAACAATTTATGATGAGCTGCCGAATAATGAGTATTTTGGTGAGCATATCCGCGAGAAGTTAATTTACTATCCGATTGTTACCCGAGAAGCGTTTCTTACAGAGGTACATCAGCAGCGCATTACCCATTTACTAGAGCATGAACTGTTAGCTCGAGAGATCAACCTGTTACCAATATGCCCAACTCGAGACCGCTTTATGTTGTGCGGTAATCAAGCAATGCTGGCCGATTGTATGGCTATTCTAAACCGGAAAGGTTTCGTGAAAGCTACGTCTCGCCAACAAGGCGATTATGTTATTGAGCAAGCATTCATGGAGAAATAATCCATGGCCGCAGTACAGAAAGAAATTACTAAGGAATGAACATGCTATTAAAAGAAGCCGAACTCGTAAGAGAAGCGTTAGCAAGTAAAGGTTTAGAAACACCTATGCGCGCCAATGAACTTACACGAGAGCAAAAATATGAGCGAATTTGTACACTGATGACCGATGTAGTGGATGTGCTCGGTTTAGATCGCAACGATGATAGCTTGTGTGAAACGCCGCATAGAATCGCGAAAATGTACGTAGATGAAATATTCAGCGGCTTGGATTACGCCAATTTCCCGAAGGTAACGCTAATAGAGAACAAGATGCAGGTTGATGAAATGATTAAAGTGAAAGACATCAGCTTTAATAGCACCTGCGAGCATCATTTCGTAACCATAGATGGCACTGCGCGCGTAGCGTATATTCCGGATAAACGTGTGATTGGATTATCAAAAATCAACCGTATCGTACGTTTCTTCGCGCAGCGCCCGCAAGTTCAAGAACGCATGACCCAGCAAATACTGGTGGCTTTGCAAACGCTGTTGGATACTGAGAATGTTGCAATCACCATCGGTGCGGTGCATTACTGCGTAAAAGCGCGCGGGGTTATGGATATGAATTCCAAAACCCAAACCACATCTCTGGGCGGTATCTTTAAAAGCGATGAGCGCACGCGCTTCGAGTTTTTAGCAAACTAATTAGTTTCTGCGGAACATGCCACGATTGTCCGTAGACTGGTAGAGTATACTTAAACCTGAGATTGAGAGAGCTGTGCGAGGTTAAAATATGGTAGCGTACTAAGCACAATAATCACTATCCAGCGGAGTTTTCTATGGCTTTTTTTTCATCCCTTCCAAAAACCGCCCACCTGGCGGATGTATTCGCACAATTTCCTCGTGGGCTTGAAGCGTTGATGGCTTTTCATGATGCCGTACTACGACAAGAAAGCGAATTAAGTATCGGTGAACGCGAAATGATTGCTGCTTATGTGTCTGCGCTCAATGATTGTCAGTTTTGTTTTAACAGTCACCGAGTGTATTCGGCTAAGTTTGGCGTTGATCCAGAACTGTTTGATGCCTTAATGACGGATATTGAGAGTGCGCCAGTGAGTGCTCGCCTCAAGCCACTGCTAAAGTATGCTCACAAGCTCACTAAAGAACCTGCGAAAATGATGCAAGCGGATGTTGATGCAGTTATTCACGCAGGCTGGTCTGAAACAGCAGTGCATGACGCAATGCTTGTGGTCTGTCTGTTTAACTTTATGAACCGGTTGATTTTCGGTCATGGGCTAGATAGCCATGACAGTATGTATAAAGAGCGGCTGAACGATGCGTTAGCAAAGTCCCACGAAGACCGCAAGGCAGCTAATCAGGAATCCGTGGGAGAGCAAACCTACCAAGGCTTCATGGCACAGCTAAGGAAAGATCGTTAAACGTGCAGCTTGCTAATTTACACCGAAAGCTGATCTGCTTTAGCCCACCATTTGCATCGATTGAAGAGTTGTAGCGTTAAAACCTAGGCATTACCAGTCACCGGTATTATGGTAATCAATCGAAGCTTGAAAGAGCATGCCGGACTATTTGATGAAGTTTTATTCATAAAATGGCACTTATGATGTCTACTTCATTTTTATGGTTTTATGTACTATACTTCATCTGTGCTTACTTATGAACCCGACTACATCGATGAGGTTTACTCATGATCATTCAGCGTCCAGCAGACTTAGCGGTACTTATTAAATCGCAGAGAAAAGCGCTAGGCTACACACAAAAAGAACTGGCTAAGTTAACTGGGCTTTCGCAAAGAAGTGTGTCGTCCATTGAACGCAGTGGAGAAATGCATACATCGACTTTGCTGCGAATTTTTGCAGCACTCAGAATTCAGCTAAATGCAGACACTGCTGAACAAAGCTCCTCAAATAGCAGCGAGGTGATTTGGTAATGGGCCGACGCAAACATGAGAACACACTCCATTGCCACATGAATGATCAGTTCGTTGGCACGTTGAAGTCGCGGCTGAATAATTTGAGATTTCGATATTCAGATAGCTGGCTACAATCCAATTTTGCGCGTGCAATCTCCGTATCCATGCCATTAACTGAGCAGGAATATTCCGGCGAAGCGCTAAACGCTTACTTCGATAACCTGTTACCCGATAGTCTAGATGTTCGTAAATATATTGTGGATAGGCTTGGGGCTAAAAGCACAAAACCTTTTGATTTGCTCGAAACGGTCGGCAAAGACTGCATTGGCGCATTAACCTTCTTAGCCATCCCGGAGCCTCAGCCGGTTCCTGACGTTAAAATAATTCCGTTGAATGAAGAACAAATCGGCCAACTCATAGCAGATTCACGAACCGGCAAAACCCTCGGTATGCAGCATGATGATGCATTTCGTTTTTCACTTGCCGGCGCTCAGGAGAAAACGGCGCTGACTTTTTGGCAAGGACAATGGGGTATCCCTGTTGGACGAACACCAACAACGCACATATTAAAACCGCGGATCATAACTCGCCCAGGTGAACCTGATTTATCGAGCAGCGTTGAAAACGAATGGTTTTGCATGCGTGTTGTTCAGGCACTTGGATTGCCGGTAGCCCATACAAAAATTGACAGCTTCAACGGTGAAGATGTGTTGATTATTGAGCGCTTTGACCGAAAAATCATTGAGAACAAGATTTATCGCCTACCGCAAGAAGATTTCTGCCAAGCGCTTGGTGTGACAGGTGGTTCAAAATATGAGGAGTATGGTGGCCCAAGCGCTAAAGAGATAATGAAAATTTTATCCACATCTACGGCTTCGGTTAGTGATCAAGATACATTTATGTCAGCGCAGCTACTGTATTGGCTTTTTGCCGCTATAGACGGGCATGCAAAGAACTTTAGTTTGGCGCTTACCCCTAGAGGGTATAGATTAACGCCATTGTACGACGTGTTATCTGCCTATGGCTTTGCGCAAGTAGGCAATTTACATCCGAAGAAAATCAAAATGGCCATGGCCGTGAATAGCAAGAATAGGCACTATCAATGGCATACGATTCTTCCTCGGCACTGGAGAACTCACGCAAAGAGTGTTGGCTATGATCCAGAACGCATGGATTCAACAATTGCGAACATCACATCCAAGCTAGAATCGTGTCTCGATATTGCATCAGAGGAAGCTGCCTCGATAAGTGTTCGCGCAGAGCTAAGCGCGGAAGCTATCCGCAAAGGTACATTGAAAGCGCTTGAGCGCTTTAAGGTATGAAAAAATTATCATTTGGGTACCAGAAGGTGTCTAGAATACACAGGCCTTACCAGTTTTTAGGTTTGCGCAGCAGACAAAAAACATATGTGGCACAAATCTGTCACAGAATTGTCACAGCCGGTTTCCTCCGCAAAATCAGCCACTACAGCTAGCGGTCACACAGAAAAACATCAACGGAAAGAACTTAAAGTAGGCATGAAAGGAGATATGTCGCTGCAGGTCAAGAAAATGGCGCGCCCGAGAGGATTCGAACCTCTGACCTCCGCCTCCGGAGGGCGGTGGAAGAATCGGGGCTTAATCGGCATATTCAGTAAAAACAGTATGTTAAGTGGGTTCTTGAAGGGGTTTTTACCGGTATTTCACCCCATTTTAGATCATTCAATGTAAAATTATGGCACATAAAGCGGTTTCAAAAAGTTGAGTTTTTGACCTTTAGTCACGACAAAAAGATTTTCGGTCAACAAAAAAGCTGACTTTTAATGTCGAAATATTTCGACATTAAATCACCCTTTTCGACATGTCCTAAGTTTGTGTCGAGGAAATTGATAACCCCCTAAGATCAGAGAATGTTTATATGTAACCGGGAAAT
>NZ_JBLRWZ010000052.1:0-7698 GCF_047920995.1 Aliidiomarina sp. | reverse complement strand
CGCAATTCTGTGAGCACTATCGTAGTTGGCGTAAGACCCAAAAGCGCAGTATGCGCCAGTTGCATCTTGCCGGCGATAAACTGTTTATTGATTACTGCGGTCCGACAGTGCCTATCTTCAATCCCCATACCGGTGAAGTTCGCTATAACGCGCAGGTCTTTGTGGCAACCTTGGGTGCTTCAAACTACACCTATGTTGAAGCCGGGCGTTCGCAACAACTGGAAGACTGGATCATGGCACACGTACGCGCCTTCTGTCACCAGCAAACTCTTGTCAGCTTTAGCTCCGCTTGGTCTTTCGTGAAATTATTGAATTTCATCTCGTGATTTTTAGCTTATGCTGCAAATGCGCTGTTAATATAGGCTTTATAGGTTTTAATTTTTATTTAAAGTGTCGTATATTTACAATATTATCGTGTCGTAAATTTGTGAGTTATTGCCATGTCGCTTAATTCGTTAAGAAGTAGAATGAAATACCGGATTAGCCGGAGTAAGAAAACAGTGTTTACTCCGAAGGATTTCCTTGATCTTTCTGATCGGGATCAAGTGGGCCGCGTATTGCGTCAGCTTGTGAAGGATGAAAGCTTGATCAAGTTTGGCCAAGGTCTCTACGCTAAAGCTAAGCGCTCATCGTTAACGGGTAAGTTAATACCTATCAAACCCTTACCTGAGCTTGCCGTTGAAGCACTTCGTGATAAATTGAAAGTGAAGGTGGTATCTGCCAGTGATTTGGAACGCTATAATAGCGGACAAAGCACGCAAGTACCAACTGGACGATTGATCGCTGTTAAAGGCCGTGTATCTCGTAAAATGGCGTATGACGGTAAGTCGATAAAGTATCAGTACCTGAAATAGAAAATCGTAGAACATGTTCGCAACTTAAACTAGCAACTACCGCTTAGCCGAATCGGCCAAATTCTTTCTAACCTCGTCTCTTGACTGTAAGTTTGCTAGCGATTCTAGACAAACAGCATAAAGAGGTTTATGTTTCTATTATAAATTTTAGTTTTATAAACCACCAAGGAAGATTCAATGTTCGCTGAACGTTTCGTTCGAGCTCGCAAAGCCTCAGGCTTATCGATGCAAGCACTTGCTGATCAGGTAGGGCTGTCGCCCAATGCGATAAAGAAATACGAGCACGGTGATGCCATGCCTTCGTCGTCAAACTTAATGAAGCTTGCTAAAGCCTTGAACGTGCGCAGCGAATATTTTTTTCGCCCAATGAAAGTTGAGTTGGAAGGTGTTGAATATCGCAAGCGAGCCAGTACCCCGCAGAAAACTCTCGCTAAGATTAAGAGCGACGTGCTCGATCAGGTTGAACGTTGGTATGAGTTACTTGATTTCTTTCCAGACTCAGCAAAGCCGATTAAGGACTTTACACTACCTCCGTGCCTACCCAATTCTATTGGGGACTATGACGAGCTCGAAAGCGTTGCCAATACCATGCGCGAGTATTGGGATTTGGGACTGAATCCAGTTCAGGATTTGGTCGATACTTTCGAGTCTCGAGGGTTGATGGTCATACTCTCCCACGTTGGTACCGACAAGAAATTTGATGGTTTAGCCGGCAGCATTAAGGGAAAACCACTCATTGTGATTTCGGGATTACAGAGTGGAGACCGGCAGCGGTTTACGTTGGCACATGAACTCGGCCATTTAGCTTTGCATGGGCGCCTCGCTGATTCTTTAGATGAGGAAAAGGCCTGTAATCGCTTTGCTGGAGCATTTTTGCTGCCCAAATCATCCATTCAGCAAGAGCTTGGAGAGCGGCGTAGCCACCTTGAAGCACGTGAGCTCTATATGCTGAAGCACGAATATGGTCTCAGTATGGCAGCGGTTGGTGTTCGTGCCATGCAATGCCACTTAATTTCTGAACATTATTACACTCGTTTAATGAAGAGTTTCAGCATAAATGGCTGGCGCAAACAAGAGCCGGGTGAGCCTTACCCAACAGAAACAACGTTCCTTTTTAAACAGCTTGTATATCGGGCGCTCAGCGAGGAATACATGGGTGAGGCTAAAGCTGCCGAATTGTTAGGTATGTCGTTATCTAGTTTTCACAAGGAACGTAAGCTTGAGGTAACGCATGAATGTGCCGGATGAGCCACAGCAACTTCTTGTAAGCGACGCAAATATACTTATAGATATGCAGGAGGGGGGACTGCTCCACGTTTTCTTCAAGCTCCCGTATGAGTTTATTATTCCAGATATTTTATTTGAGGAAGAATTGGCAGACGACCACCCGGATATACCAGATCAGGGTTTAAGGCTTGTTGAATTGTCTGGAGAGTTGATGTTGAGTGCAATGCAGATGATCGATGTTTATCGAAAGCCGAGTCGTAACGATATCTTCGCAATGTGCCTTGCAATGGACAAACGATGCCCGTTGCTTACTGGAGACAAGGACTTGCGTGATGCAGCAATGCGCGAAGGTATTGAAGTGCAAGGCACGATACGTATGGTCTCAGCCATGATTGACCACGAACTTATTACGAAGGAAGAAGCACGGCAAGCCTATGATTTGATGCGAAATGCGGGTAGGCGGCTGCCATGGAAACGGGCAGATGAGAGTTTGCATGATTGAAGGTGATGAGTATTTCAGAACTAGTTTGGAATAACTGATTTTATAACCCATGTGCGCTTGAACAGGTGGTTGCCGTCGTTCGTAAGCCTGAAAGTTTAGATCCGGTCGTTAGTAACCGTGTGTAGTGGCATAGTTAATTTGGTGACCTGAGTCTCACTTTGCCGCGAAATCATCCAGCACTTGTTTTACTTCAATTACCCATCACCACCCATAAAACAACTTCCCATCTTTCATTCGCACAAGTTCAAAGCTACTGCCGACATCTAAGTCATCTTGGTTTTCCATTAAAAAGTAAGCCAGGCTACTTGTGGGGTGGTGCTGCATACTGATTCTCTCTGCGCTGATGGCGAGTAACGGTTACTCTATCATTGCGTTTATCCATGCTAATCTCAAGGTATTGCGCTGCAAAAGAACCAACCACAGGAGCCTCACCAACATGAAAACCATTGGCCTTATCGGCGGTATGAGCTGGGAATCTACGCAGGTGTATTACCGGTGTTGAATGAAAACGTGAAGCAGCGTTTGGGTGGGCATCATTCGGCGAAGGTGGTGTTGGTGAGTGTCGATTTTGCGGAAATTACTAAGTTGCAGCATGCGGGCGATTGGCAGGCTACGGCGGCTATTTTGTGTGATGCGGCGCAAGCGCTTGAGCGCGCCGGTGCGGATTTTATTCTGATTGGCACGAATACCATGCACAAAATTGCCGATGAGGTGGCAGCGGCGGTTTCTGTGCCCTTGTTGCACATCATTGATGTTACTGCGGCAGCGCTTAAGGCCCGCAACATTAAGCGGGTGGGGCTGTTGGGCACGCAATTCACTATGGAGCAAGAGTTCTATCGGGCGCGTTTACAAGCGAACGGTATTGAAGTGGTTATTCCAGAGCCCGTAGAGCGGGAGTTAGTGCATCGGGTTATTTATGATGAGCTTTGCAAAGGGCAATTTTTAGATGAATCCAAGCAAGCTTACCTTGAGATCATCGCAGGCCTTGCAGCGCGCGGCGCTGAAGGTGTAATTTTAGGCTGTACCGAAATTGGTATGCTGCTGCAAGATGGCGATGCTGCAATTCCGCTATTCGATACCGCTGAAATGCATGCCGGGGCGGCAGTAGCAAAAGCACTAGGCTAAACAACAGCTGGTATATCTCGTATTTTTCTTTTCGTATTTGTGTTTTGGTTTTTCACTGTATAGACAAATTGCAGAAAGAGAGTTATCATATATGATAACAAAACAGGGATGATGTGTATGAATTGGAGAATTCAATTTTACGCTGGGGTTGAGAATGAGATCCTCAAAATGCCTCGAGAACGCCAAAAAGAGGTGCAAAAATCATGAGTATTGAAAAACTAAAGCAGCGCGCATTCAAGAATGCTGAAGTTAAATCCGAATATGAGCAGTTAGAAAGCGAATTTAAGTTAATTGATCAGCTCCTTTCCATGAGAGCAAGTGCTGGGTTAACGCAAGAACAAGTTGCGGACAAAATGCAAACTAAGAAGAGCAATGTAAGCCGTTTGGAAACAGGAAGCACCAACCCGAGTTGGTCTACTTTGCTTAAATATGCCGATGCTTGCGGATTTGAGCTGTCTTTGCGCTCCCACAAGGTGTAAACAAAAAATATTATTTTTTCTATTCTGACCAAAACCGCTCACTTCACAATAAGCGGCTTTTGCACCCAGAATATTACCTCGAAGCCAATTCTATTAAATAATCAGCTAATGCACCCATGCCGGTGCGCTCAACTTGGGCGCGTTGCTCTGCGGCTTGGTTGTAGTTGGTATTGGTGTTTACATCGTAAACGAACAGCTCGCCATTGGCATTTTCAATGAACTCGATGCCGGCTACATCAATTTGGCTTGCGCGCAAAAAGGTTTCAAGTTGGCCGACAATTTCGTGCTCGTTGAAGCGCTCGGTAATTTCGAATTTTTCCGCTTTTTGATCGGTAGGGCAAAACTGGTCTTCAATGCTGCAGTTATCGGCAGGGCAAAGCTCAAAGCCATCTTCGGTATTCACTTGCACCGTATACAAAAACTTCTGGCCAATAAATTCGGCGCGGGTGATAAATGGTTGCTTGGGTTGAATGTATTCTTGCAGCAACCAAATGCCGTCTAAGGGTTCTTCAAGATCATCACGCTCAAGGTATGCGCTAAGCTCGGCAAGTTTATTAAAGCGTTGCACGCCAAGCCCTTTACCGCCTCGGTTTGGTTTCAAAATTAGCGGCCATTGGTTAAAGGCTTCAGCTGCGGCAAGTATATGCGGCATGCCAACAACCGCATGGGTTTTTGGCACCTGCAAGCCGGCGCGTTGTAATGCGGCGTACTGAGATATTTTGCACACTTCGAGCGCTAACACACTGCTATTGTTCACTACGGTGCGCTGATAGCCTTCTAACCACGTGAGTACTGCGCGGGTAAGCTCGGGGGCAAAGCGATGGCCACGGGTATGCGAAGAAGCGCTCATGCGATTGTAATACACCGCATCGTTGGGCTGTTCGGTGAATGGCACTACGCCGGTATCTAAAAACCATTCCTGCGCGGTAACACCGCGCTTTGCGAATGCTTCGCGCAAGGGAACTAACCATTCGTTGTTTTCATGAATTACTACTATCTCGCGCACAATGGCTTCGCTCATAATGGCCTCCGCATACACTTAATTAAGGCTGCCATTACACCGCACTAATGAAGGGTGAAGCAAATCGAAAAGGTTATATGTAAGATTGTGCAGATCTAACGTGATTTAACATGCGAGCACAACATGCTGAATGTATCCGTGTTAATCTCAAGCTATTGGTTGCAAAGAACTACATAAAAAGGTTTAAAAAACCACATACAACAGGAGAATTCTTATGTTTGCTTACAAACGTATCGCGCTAGCGGTTTCGCTGGTAGTACTCACGAGTGCATGTTCAGAGGCGCCAGAGGCTGATGCTCTGGCTGCTACAAACTCAGCACCAAGCGCAGCAGCGCCTGCGCCTGCGGCAACGGCAGCAGAAGTGGCAACAGAATCGGCCAAAGCGAATCAGTTGTTCGAAGATATGTTTATGGAAAATGTGTTGCGCAGCCCCATGTATCAATCATTTTTGGGCATTAAGCGCGATCAAGATAAGTGGGATGATATTTCCGAGCAGCACGCGGAAGAAACCTTAGCGTTACAACAAAACCAATTAGCTCGGGTGCTTGCGATTGATGCAAGCAAACTGGATGAGCAAACGAGCATTAGTTGGATGCTGGCCAAGCAAAACTTGCAAGAATCGATTGCTGATTTTCAATGGCGCCATCATAACTACCCGGTAAACCAGATGTTTGGCATGCACTCGCGGGTGGCAGCGCTGTTAATCAACCAGCATGGTATTGATGAAATGGCCGATGCTGAAGCCTATATTGCCCGATTAAATGCTCTGCCTGCCTTATTTGATCAGTTAACCGAGGGCCTGAAACTTCGGGCCGAGAAGGGCATTATTGCGCCGCAATTTGTTTACCCTTATGTGATAAGCGATAGCCGCAATATTATTTCAGGCGCACCGTTTGATAACGGAGCCGCAAGCACATTGCTTGCCGATTTTGCGGGTAAAATTGCTGCGCTGGATATTTCGGAAGATCAGCATAGTAGTTTACTGGCGGCGGCCGAACAAGCGTTGTTACAATCGGTAAAGCCTGCGTATGAGCATTTAATTAGCGTGGTGGAAGAAATTGCGGCACAAGCGGATAACAAAGATGGTGCTTGGAAATTTCCAAACGGCGAAGCGTTTTATAACAATGCGTTGCAGCGCACTACTACCACTGATTTAACCGCAAATGAAATTCACGATATTGGCTTAAGCGAAGTGGCGCGCATTCATGATGAAATGCGCGTGATTATGGAAGAAGTGGAGTTTGCGGGTAGCCTGCAAGAATTTTTCGTACATATGCGCAACAGCGAAGATTTCATTTACCCGGCTACTGATGAAGGCCGCCAACGCTATATCGATGAGGCTACGGCTTACATTGATGCCATGCGCGAACGGCTCGATGAGCTATTTATTACTAAACCAAAAGCCGACATGGTGGTGCGAGCAGTAGAGCCGTTCCGCGAACAATCGGCGGGTAAAGCATTTTATCAGCAGCCTTCAATGGATGGCTCGCGCCCGGGTGTGTACTACGCCAACTTGTACGATATGGCTTCAATGCCAACCTATCAAATGGAAGCGCTTGCCTACCATGAGGGGATTCCTGGGCACCACATGCAAATTGCGATTGCCCAAGAGCTAGAGGGGATTCCAACCTTCCGTAAATTTGGCCGTTATACTGCGTATAGCGAAGGCTGGGGGCTATATACCGAGCTACTTCCAAAAGAAATTGGCTTTTATGAAAACCCTTATTCTGATTTTGGCCGCTTGGCGATGGAGTTATGGCGCGCCGTGCGGTTAGTGGTTGATACGGGTATTCATGCTAAACAATGGACACGTGAAGAAAGTATTGATTTTTACGTTGCCAATACACCTAACGCTGAAGCTGATGCGGTGAAAATGGTGGAGCGGCATATCGTAATGCCAAGCCAAGCAACGGCTTACAAAATTGGCATGATTAAGATTCTGGAATTGCGCGAACATGCGAAAACCGAGTTAGGTGATGCGTTCGATATTCGTGAGTTTCATGATGTGGTGCTAGCCAGCGGGCCAGTGCCGCTGAATATACTTGAGCAATTTGTGCATACGTACATTAGCGAAACTCAAGCTGCCATGTAGAGCGTGTAAATAAATTGTTGCCTCACGCAGAACTTTCCGTGCCGCATTTGCGTATACTGTAGCTAAGCAATCGCGAAAGCGTTTAAGGAGCAACCGTGGCACAACTTACGATTTTTTATGATGGTACATGCCCGCTATGCTTGCATGAAATGCGCAAGCTTGAGCAGCTCGATAGTAATGGCCACATGGCCTATGAAGATATTAATGAGCCGGATTTCGTGGAACGCTATCCGCACGTTGATAAGCAGGCGGCAAATACGATTTTGCATGGCCAAACCGATATCGGCGAAATGCTGTATGGATTAGATGTTACCCACGCGGCCTGGACGTTAGTAGGGCGAGGTTGGTTAACGGCGCCGTTACGCTGGCCGCTGATCCGTTTTGTGGCCGACAAAGTT
>NZ_JBLRWZ010000051.1:0-8759 GCF_047920995.1 Aliidiomarina sp. | reverse complement strand
CGTAGCGAGGTGCGCATTCTACACGCCTCATTTTTGCTGTCAACCGCTTTCGAAAAGTTTTTCTATTTCTACATGCTAGCGACAGCAATTCGGGGTTGTTATTGGAAAGTTAATGGCCTGTTACAGGTGTTTAACTTTCTTTTTAGTAAGAAGGCTTCGTTTTAACAACTTTACCTTTTTACCTAAATCCCGTTTTCGTTGGCTTGATTCGCTAAGTGCTTATCGTTACTGCCTTCGAAGTGGGGCGAATTATATAGACCTGAGCGAAACGGGCAAGCTCTTTTTGCAAGTTTTCTTGTTTTTTTGTGTTAACCGCAGAAAAATTCGTCAGGTTGGCGTAAGATCAAACGTATACAGCATGTTTTCTAAGCAAAGCGCTATGTGAGCGCGTGGCAGGTGAGGTGATTATGACAGCAAGTGCATTCGTGGGCCGTTCCTATAAGGGTAAATTGCCAAAATTAGGCGAGGGGGTTTTTGTAGATCCATCCGCAGTTTTGGTGGGTGACATTGAAATTGGCGCCGATAGTAGCATTTGGCCGTTAGTTGCAGCGCGTGGTGATGTGAACCATATTCGCATTGGCGCACGAACAAACGTACAAGATGGTGCCATTTTGCACGTTACCCGTACTAGCCCAGAGGATGCTACGGGTTACCCTTTGATTATTGGTGATGATGTAACGGTAGGCCACCAAGTAATGTTGCACGGCTGCACTGTGGGTAATCGGATTTTGATTGGCATGTCGGCCACGGTAATGGATGGCGCCGTAGTAGAGGATGATGTAATCATTGGTGCCGGTTCGTTGGTTCCGCCTGGCAAATGTTTAACGAGTGGCTATTTATATGTAGGCAGCCCTGTGAAACAAGCGCGCCGCCTTACGGATGAAGAGCAGGCTTTTTTAAAGAAATCTGCCGAAAATTATGTATGGTTAAAAAACGATTACTTAGCAGAAGCAGAGTAATCACAGCACATAACGCATATTGCTCGCGGCATAGTGACAAGCTGAGCGAGCAGTAATCGTTAATGGAAATCACGTGATTTAACTTGGGCATTTGGTAGCTGCCCAGTTAAATCACGTAAATCTCCCGCCACAATATGAATAACATCACCTTCAATTTCCAATACACCCTTTACTTGTAACAATTGGGCCTTCAGCCACTGCTTGCGTTGCCGGCGAGCCAGCTCTTGCCAGAGCACTACATTAATAGTGCCCGTATGATCTTCTAAGGTTAGGAAGGTAACGCCACTCGCGGTACTTGGCCGTTGCCGATTCGTAACTAGGCCGATAACCGTTACCAACTGCCCTGAGCGTAGGCTCGGTAACGCATTCGCTGTATGATGCTTCGGTAACACATCTAACTCATGCAATAGTGCTAACGGGTGCTTGCCTAAGGTAAGCCCTAAGGATTGATAATCTTCCTGCATGTTTGCAAATTCATTTGGAGCAGCAAGCGCGTATTCATTCATTGGCTGCTCATGCACGTTCAGTAGCGAAAGCTGCTCTGTTTCCCGTTGGGGATTGGGTTCACGCAGGGTGGTTAAATTCCAGCGCGTTTGATAACGATTACCACTGAGCTCAACAAGAGCGTTTGCACTTGCTAGTAACTCTTTACCCCTATCACTAAAGCTGCACGCCTCACAGATTTGCAAAAACTCCTGCATATCCGTGAACCCAGCAACTGGCCGGTGCTGCAATAACCGATTGAGCTCGTGCTGCACTAACCCCTTGATTAAGCGAAAGCCAAGCCTGATCATCGGTTCTGCTGCGCTCTTTGCCGAAGGCTGCGCCGGGGTTTCTGCTGAAACACTAAGTGCTTGTGCATGCTGAGGCTCTGCAGATGGTTGTAACGCATGATTCCAGGTACTGCTATTAATGGAGATCGGTAACACTGCTACCTGATGGCGGCGCGCATCTTGAATTAATTGAGAGGCGGTGTAAAAGCCCATTGGCTGGCTATTCAGCAAACCAACATAAAATGCGGCCGGATAGTGGCACTTCAACCATGAGGAAGCGTAAGCTAAGTTGGCAAAACTAGCTGAGTGAGATTCTGGAAAGCCATATTCACCAAAGCCACAGATTTGCTCGAATAACCGTTCCGCAAATTCTTGGCTATAACCTCGAGCGCGCATGCCGTTAATTAACTTTTCTTGGAATGCCATAAGTTTGCCTTTGCTGCGCCAGCTCGCCATCGCACGCCGCAACGCATCGGCCTCACCACCACTAAAGCCGGCTGCTACCATGGCTAATTTAATTACTTGCTCTTGAAAAATAGGAACGCCCAAGGTGCGCTTGAGCACTTGCTCTACTGCGGGGTTAGGGTAGGTAATAGATTCTTTGCCTGCGCGGCGCCGTAAATAGGGATGCACCATATCACCTTGAATAGGCCCTGGCCGCACAATGGCAATTTGAATCACTAAATCATAAAAGCAATTTGGCTTTAAGCGCGGCAGCATGTTCATCTGCGCCCGAGATTCAATTTGAAACACGCCTACCGAATCAGCTTTTTGCAGCATTCGATACACCTGTGGATCATCTTGTGGAATACTCGCCAAACTATGTTGCACGCCATAAAAATTTGGCAATAACGCAAGAGTTTTACGAATTGCTGTAAGCATACCAAGCGCTAACACATCAACTTTGAGCAAACAAAGGGCTTCAATATCATCTTTATCCCACTGAATTACCGTGCGCTCTGCCATAGCCGCATTCTCAATCGGCACTAAATCGGCTAATTCGCCCGCGGCTATAACAAAACCACCCACATGTTGCGAAAGGTGCCGTGGAAAACCCAGCAGCGCCTCGGTAAGCATCAGCAAATGCGCTCCTTGCGGATGATTCATTACGCCCATTTGCTGGAGTTGTATGCGCCAATCGTTTTCACTATCACGACGATCTAAGCGATTTAAAAACTGTTCAATTTGCGCCTCTGGAAAGCCCAGTGCTTTACCCACATCGCGCAGCGCACTACGTAACCGATAGGTGATTACAGTAGCCGCCAACGCCGCTCGATTACGGCCGTATTTATTATAAATATACTGAATTATTTCTTCGCGTCGCTCATGCTCAAAATCAACATCAATATCTGGCGGCTCATTACGCTCTCGAGAAATAAATCGCTCGAATAGCAGCTGTGATTGCGCTGGGTTTACCGCCGTAATTCCTAAGCAATAGCACAATACCGAATTGGCCGCCGAGCCTCGGCCTTGGTGCAAAATATTCTGCTGCCGCGCGAATACCACAACATCGTGAATGGTAAGGAAGAAGTGCGCATAGCCTAGCTCTTCTACTAAGGTAAGCTCTTTTTCCAATTGCTCACGAATTGCCTTTGGCACACCATTCGGATAGCGCCAGCGTAAGCCCTGCAAGCCAAGCTGGCGTAAATAACCATTAGCGGTAAAGCCTTGCGGCACTACTTCAGCAGGGTATTCATAGCGCAACTCACTTAAGTTAAAGCTACAGCGTTGCGCAATTACTTCTGTTTCTGCCAACCATTTTGCCGGCAGCAACTGCTCGAGTTCTGCTAACGTGCGCAAACTCACTTCCGCATTCGCAAGCCGCGAGAAACCTAATTTGGCCACCGGAATGTGCTTGCGGATGGCTTGTAACACATGCAATAACGGTAACCGTTCTCGGTGGTGTATGCGTACGCCACCTGTAGCCACTATCGGCCAGCCGGTAGTGGCCGAGAATTGCCGCAAATACTGCATCTGTTGCCGATCCGTGGGCTGCAAATAGCGTTGGTACATCAGCCAACAACGTTGTGGAAATGCAGTTTGTAATTGCTGCGCTAGTTCTGCAATTGGATTCCTAGAAGCACTGGAGGGCGTGGTAAATTCCGCAGTTGCGGCAGTTACAACATCAGTTGCACACTGATGATTACCATGAGCTGGTTGCATAAACCGCGGTAACCACAATAATAAACAGTTACTTAAATCACTCTCGAGTAAATCTTGCGCCGCAAATGTGTAGCTGCCTTTTTCGGCAGCACGCCTACATTGGCTAATGAAGCGGCCGATTTGGCCATAACCTTGGCGATTTTTGGCTAGTAATACGAATACTCCAAACTGCTGACAGCGAAACTCACTGCCACTAATTAACTTCAAGTTTGCTTGCTTACTGGCTTGCCAAGCTTTTACTAACCCCGCATAAGAGCATTCATCAGTGATCGCAATCGCCGAATAGCCGAGTTGAGCTGCTTGCAGCACTAACTCTGCAGGAGAAGATGCCGCTCGCAAAAAACTGTAGTGGCTTAAGCAATGCAACTCTGCATAAGCCATTAGCTAAACCAACCCTGCTGCCACCAGCATTGCTGCTGGTAATCGTAAAACAACCAACCGGGTTGCCCAAGCGCATTTAACCCCAACCAGTAATCTCGGCATACTCCCTGAGCAATACCATTCATATCATGAGGCTGGGGCTGCCACCACGGCGTACAGTGCCGCTCTGGCCCGCGCAATAGTTGCCATTGTTGTATTTGTACCGGTTGCGGCTGCGGTAACAGCCATAACGGCCTACCCAAAGGATGTGCACCCAACTCTTGGGCCAGCGCGGTGTTTTTACCAGCCCCTTGTGCGGAGGTTAAGTATGCACCGGCCGGAGAGCGCTGCCAGGCCTGTTCTGGTAACCATTCGTTGGCTGTTTGCACTGCAAATACTCGCGCTTGCCCAAGCCGAAGCTGTAATTCATTCAACAGCCGCGGCAATGGCTTACGTTGCTTTTTGCCACTATTGAGTAAATCACCATGCTGTTTGCTACGCGGGTGCAACTGCTTAGCTTGTAAACCGAGCTCTAAAACAGGAGCGGCTAACTTCAACGCCACTATTTTTAACTGACAAAAATTATCTAGCTCATTTGCTAAATAAGCACCATGGGCCAAACCGATTTCTATACGAGTGGGTTCATGATCACGATGGTGTAACACTAACTGCAAATAACGCGTTTCTTGCTGCCGGCCTTCTAAGAAGTGTTCTAGCTCTTGCAGCATTCGCTTTAATGGAAACCGCAATGCTTGCCAGCTACGCGCTTCTGCCACTAAACAAAAACGTTGATAAAACCATTGCGGTGGCTGGAAGTAGTGTAGTAATTCATGCTGCTCACCTTGAATACGCGCCAGCCATTGCACTAACTCTTGCCCCATGCGTTGCCCCGCCAAAGCACGTGGAATAGCCTGCAAAGCTCCAAGCGTGTGCAAGCCCAAGCGCTGTAGTTTTTCAATTAGTTTTGGGGCGCAGGGTAAGTAGTGAATCGGCACATCGGCCGCATTTGTTACGCCCGCCTGCGCCAACATTTTTGCCACTAAAGGGGTGGCACCAGAACCGCATTGATAGCGCAATTGCCAAGGAGCAAGCTGCAGCATTAACTGCTGTTGGCTTTGCTGTATATCAGGATACAACTTCCGCATTGGCTTTAAATCAAGCCAAAAACCAGCCGGGGCATCAAGGCTAATAAGCGCAAACACTTGGTACAAATCGGCTGCCAGCTGTTGCAATAAATGCCGCTGTTGAGCCTCTCGATAAGGATAAGCCGCTAAATTCTCAGCCAGCACCCAAGCATCTGATAATGAGCATCCGGGTTGAATCCCCATTACCATCGCCGTTTCATTGGCCTGCACCACTCGCTGCTCCTGCTGCCCATACAACACTGCGGGTAAGCCCTTTAATTCAGGTTGTAACGCTTGCATTCGATCCAACTGCAGCGCAGGTAACTGCACATATACCCACATATATTCGCCTATATCGCTATTCGAAAGCCGCTACCAATAAGCTGCTAACCGGAAGGCCAGCGAGGTAATGGCTGCCGTGGCAAGCGAATCGGCCAGCCACCGTTACGCTTTAACAACTGCCACTGCACATTTGCCAACTGCGCTACATTATCGCGGCTATGTGCAGGCTCAACATGCACACGTAAACGCGTTGCATAACTACGCGCTTCCTCATTTTGCACACCCGTAATCACAAATACCCAAGCGTCACTCTCGGCTGCAGCTAGGTGCAAACGGCGTACTGCTGTAGCGCTAAGCTGTTCCGCCCAAAGCAGCAGCATCGCTACTTGGCCACTATGCAATATTGTTTCCGCAGCCCATAAGGCATCTACCGCATTGGCTGGATTAATCACAATGTGCTGCGCAGCACTACTGCTAGAAGTTTTTGCTATTGCGTTGTTTGCCTGCAGTGCTAGCATTCCTTGTAATGCTGGAGCATACGGAATGGCTGGCGGCGCTAACCAAAATACAGGCCGCGCTAGTTCGGCTGCTTTTGCAATGCCAGCTGCAAGCAAACTTAATTCACCACTAAATAAATGTGCACATTGCAATTCATGCACCCGCCCACATAACCAGCCTCCGCCAAGCGCTTGGTCCAACACACTCTGGCCACTCGATACATGCACATCTGCTTGCTCCCTAGCACTACAAGGCCTTGCATTACCTTTCCATAGCGAACCGCGCTCAATAAGCTGTTGCAGCTCTGCATGCATTACGCTCTCCTTTGAATACCAAAATACTGTACGTATATACAGTGTATGCAATTCTATTTTCTTTGCAAGGAGTTCTGCGTTTTAGGTAAGTTAAGGTATGATTAACAAAGAATAAAAATTATAGGGAAGCATGCTTATGTTGCATTTTTTACCAGCTCCATTGCGGGTACTGTTTAATTTTCTGTGGGGCGCTATCGCAACCGCAGTAATCGGTATCACTATTATTGTTTTGGGTATTTTTAAGTTCATTATTCCGATTCCGGCTGTGCAGCGTTTTATTTCGCGCTTAGCCAATGGCGCGTTTCGCGGGTGGGCTTATGCAGTTTCAGCAATGTTTCGTATTAGTTACTCAGTAGAATGGTTTGTAGAAGGTGATATTCCGAACGATCGGAATGGTTGGTTCATGATTCTCTGCAATCACATGAGCTGGGTAGATATCGTGGCTCTGATGCACTTATCGCGTAAGAACCTACCCATGCCACGCTTCTTTCTAAAGCAAGAGTTGTTTTGGGTACCGATTATCGGTGTTGGTTGTTGGGTGCTCGATATGCCGTTTATGAAGCGCTACAGCAAGGAGCAAATTGCGAAACGCCCAGAGCTAAAAGGTAAGGATATTGAAACCACGCGAGAGAAATGTGAAAAATTTCGCAATATTCCTACTACGGTGATCAATTTTTGCGAAGGCACGCGCTTTACAGAACAAAAGCGGCAACAAAAGCAAAGCGCTTATCGGCATTTATTAACCCCAAAAGCAGGTGGAACCTCATTTACGTTGCAAGCCATGGGTAATCAATTTCAAGAAATCCTTGATATCACCTTGGTATATCCTGATCGGCAAAGCAATCGCTCTATCGTGCTAGATTTGTTGGCCGGTAGGTTGAAAAAGATTTATGTATATATTGATCGCATTCCAGTAACCGACGATTTGCGCGGGGATTACTTTAATGATCCCGAGTTTCGGGATCATTTTCAAAGCTGGCTAAATAGCCGTTGGCAATTAAAAGATGAGCGTATTCAAGAAGTGCTAGATCGGGAAACCCTTTAATCCGGCTTGTCTTCTGGCACCGTAGTTTTTACGCTCGTATCACGCAGTGAGCGTAAATCCACACCGCTTGGATGCTGGTAAACACGCAAGCCAAACTCCGGCAGAATAGAAAGAAGGTGATCAAACAAATCAGATTGAATTGCCTCGTAATCTACCCAAGCTGTAGTATTGGTAAACCCATATACTTGCAGCGGCAAGCCATCAGATGTTGGCGCCAACTGCCGTACCATCATGGTCATATCTTGGTGTATGCGCTGGTGGTGCTTCAAATAGTTTAAGATATAAGCTCGGAAGGTACCGATATTCGTGATACGCCTAGTATTTGCAGGCTCTTTACCTTCGTCTTTAAGTGATTGATTCCAATCATCAATTTCTTTCTGTTTACTTTCTAGATACTCACGCAATAATCGAAAGCGCGATAATCGAGTTTTATCTTCATCACTCAAAAAGCCAATACTTTGCTGATCCAACAAAATATTGCGCATAATACGCCGGCCACCCGAATCTTGCATGCCGCGCCAGTTTTTAAACGAATCGGTAATAAACCGGCGGGTAGGGATGGTGGTGATGGTTTTATCCCAGTTCTGTACTTTTACCGTATGCAGGGCAATATCAATCACATCGCCATCCGCATTCAATGCTGGCATTTCTACCCAATCACCCACTCGCACAATATCATTCGAGGAAATCTGCATGCTGGCCACTAGTGAAAGTAAGGTATCTTGGAATACCAGCATTAATACAGCTGCCATTGCCCCAATACCGGAAAGCAGAATAACCGGCGAACGATCAATTAACGCCGCAATAATCAGAATTGCCGATACAAGGTAAATAACGATTTTTATAACTTGGATGTAGCCTTTAATGGGCTTTAAATGCGAATCCGGTTTCTTTTCATAGATCGTATTAATAAGCGTTAACGCGCCATTAATCGCCAATGCCACAGTAAGAATCACAAAGGCATTGGCCACATTTTGAATAACTGCCACAACAACTTCTGGCACTTCAGGCACCCAAACAATACCTACCGAAAGTACTAATGCGGGAATCACATTAGCAAGACGAGCAATAACAGATGATTTAGCAATCTCATGGGTGCGGCCAATTTCGGTAGTTCGTAACGCCTTCATAATGCCGCGCACGAGCATGCGCTTTACTACTGCATTACTTAACCAAGCAAGAATGAATAAAATGAACAAGCCGGTAGCCAAATACAGCTGCGGGTGTTGCTCTAACCAGCC
>NZ_JBLRWZ010000050.1:0-9400 GCF_047920995.1 Aliidiomarina sp. | reverse complement strand
TAAAAACAATAACCACACGAAGCCGGCGTTTTGAATCCACGTTTCGCTACCCGCTGGAATGCTGCCAATTAAGGTACCACTGGCTTTTTGCAGAATCATGGAATCACCGCCGCCAATCCAACTAAATGCAGCGAAGGTCATGAATAAAGGCACCAGAACTTGCATGCTGGTTACGCCAAAATTACCTAAGCCGGCATTGAGGCCTAGCGCTAAGCCTTGTTGTTTGCGAGGGAAGAAAAAGCTGATGTTCGACATGGAAGCCGCGAAGTTACCACCACCGATACCCGATAGTAGGGCCATAAGCTGAAATACCCATAGCGGTGTTTCTTGGCTTTGTAATGCTAACCCTGTTCCTAACGCGGGAATAATCAATAAACTAGTGGTTAAGAATATGGTGTAACGGCCACCACATAGGCGCACAAAAAAGCTGGCTGGGATTCGCAAGGTAGCCCCAGTTAAACCCGCAATTGCCGTTAACGTAAATAATTCAGCAGCGGCGTATGGAAAGCCTAAGTTCAACATTTGAACCGTAATTACGCTCCAATACATCCACACTGCAAAGCCGCAGAGCAAGCTGGGAATCGAAATCCACAGATTTCGATTCGCTATGCGCTTCCCTTCTTTTTCCCAAAAACCTTCGTTTTCAGGTTCCCACTGTTTTAGATCTGCCATAACTGTTTCCTCACTCTGGCATGGTCATAATTTTCGAGATCAGTGTGCGCGTTCACTATAATTTCAACAATGTATCGGATTGGAGGGGCGCGCGCCTATGAATGAGTACTCACTATGGGGTATACAGCGTAAATCAGAACCGAAATAGTTATCTTTTTCAATTATTTATACTAGCATTGAGGAATGCTTGCCTATCCCAGATAACCATGCGAAGCGTAAGGTTATGGAAAGAGAACATGATGTAGGTCAAAGTTTTTCAATCCTTAGTAAGAGGTAATAGGCGCCTAAACAGGAGTATTCCGAACGAATAGCTAGCGGAGAGTTAAACATGGCGGACAAATATAGTGTGATGTTAGTTGATGATCATCCATTACTTCTCAAAGGGTTAAAGCAGCTGCTTGAGTTTGAAGATGATATCGAAGTAGTTGCCGAAGCAAATAATGGGCCCGATGCTATTAAAAAAGCAGTAGATCTTGACCCAGATTTAATTGTGTTAGACCTGAATATGCAGGGCATGGACGGCATTGAAACGCTGATAGGTATGCGCAAAGAAGCCGTTACTTCGCGCATTGTAATGCTTACTGTTTCTGATGTCGATGAAGATGTGGTTGAAGCCATTAGTTCTGGTGCGGATGGCTATTTATTAAAAGATATGGACCCTGAACAGCTGCTAGAACAGCTACGCCGCTCACTGAACGGCAAAATGGTGCTCAGTGAAGCGGTTACGGAAATTTTGGCTACGGCTATTCGCAAACCCGCGCCGCGCCACCAAGCTGATTTAAATAACCTTACCAACCGCGAATACGAAATATTGGCGCTAATCGCAAAGGGAATGAGCAACAAGGTTATTGCCCGCGAACTTGATATTTCTGATGGCACCGTTAAGGTACACGTAAAGCACTTACTGAAAAAATTAGGGTTACGTTCGCGGGTGGAAGCCGCGGTTTGGATGGTGAATCAACAAGGGAATAACTAAATGCTGGCAGTGAACGAAGCAATTCAGCAAATGCTAGCTGCAATAGATCCCATTGCTGAAACTGAAACAGTACATATTGCAGATGCAGTAAACCGCGTATTAGCGGATTCGGTTACTTCAACAGTAGATGTGCCAGGCTATAATAACTCAGCGATGGACGGTTACGCATTGCGCGTTGCAGATTTGCAGCACACCGATACGCTACAGATGGTTGGTGAATCGCGAGCTGGCCATCCGTTCACTGGTGCATTAAATGCCGGCGAGTGCATTCGCATTATGACCGGTGCACAGGTTCCAGAATCAGCCGATACGGTGGTAGCGCAAGAAAATACCGAGTTGGGCGCATCGGCAAATAGAATTCACATTTGCTCGCCATTGAAGCTGGGTAACAACATTCGCAAGCAAGGTGAAGAGCTGAAAGTAGGCGCTGTGGTTTATGCCCACGGCAGTAAGCTGCATCCTGTGGATATCGGTATGTTAGCCTCGTTAGGCATTGCCAACATCAGCGTTCGGCGCCAATTAACCATTGCCGTGTTTTCTACCGGTGATGAGCTCGTGCAGCCCGGACAAGCCCGCCGTAGTGATCAATTATACGATTCTAATCGCTTTGTTATTCATGCAATGCTCGAGCGGTGTGGCTATCAAGTGCTGAATCTCGGCTTAATTCCCGATAATAAACAAGAAATTGCCGATGCGTTTATACAAGCAGCAAAGCAAGCTGATGCTATTGTGTGCTCCGGGGGCGTTTCCGTTGGTGATGCGGATTATACCAAACAAGTAATTGCTGAGTTAGGAGCCGTTGGTTTCTGGAAAGTGGCAATGAAACCCGGTAAACCATTCGCATTTGGTAAAGTAGATGGCGCTTGGTTCTTTGGCCTACCTGGCAATCCTGTATCTGCCACTGTAACCCTGCAACAACTGGCGCTACCGGCATTGCAGCGTTTAGCAGGTGAGCGAGAATTGCAACCTGTGGTGCTAGGCGCTATTGCTGGCGAGGCATTGAAGAAGCGGCCTGGGCGCGCCGATTTTCAAAGGGGTATCGTGCGCTATGAAAATGGTGAAAACCGTGTATATAGCGCCGGTCCACAAGGCTCGGGCATGTTGAGTTCATTGGTGCACGGCAACTGTTTAATTCTGCTTGAGCAAGATCGCAATCATGTAGCCGCAGGTGAAGCGGTGCAAATACAAATGCTGCAAACGCCGATAAAGTAACACATTACTGCTCGCATAACGCCGGTGCAATAACCGCACTAAAGTAAACCAGCCGCTGCACTTAAGCGGCTTTTTTATTAGTAACTAAGCGCTACCGCTTTAATTTGCAAATACACCTGCATCTGCTCAGCTAATTGCAAACGTTCGGCAGAGCTTTTGGTAATTACCGCCGAAACAATTTGCTCCTTCGCTCCATCATTTAGCTTTGTTTTGATGGCAATACGAATACGTTGCTCCGCCGGGTGCTCGGCAGCATGGATGCTTAATATCGTAACTGGAATTACATTACGAATACTTGAGGTCATATGGCGATCTTTCGTAATACTAAGTTCACGGGCCCGAACATGAATTCGGCAGCGGCTACCTGTAGCAAACTCATCGTATTCTTGGTTGCTAGCGCGTGCGCTGGCTAAATCCTTTTCAGCGTGCAGATAGCTGCCAGTGATGTTATCTGTTTGCCCGTTCCCAGAATTGCGAGCGCTTAACTGCGGGTGCGGGAAACTAACCCGATGGCCAGCTACATGTATCGCTAATAAGCTCGTTTCTGGGTTCTGTTCAGCACTCACGATGCCATGAATAATATTCTCGCCGCTGCAGCTAGCGAAGCCTTTATCGCTTTGCAACACCTCGGCAATGCTCCCGTTAGCTACTAACTCACCCTGTTCCATCAACAACAAATAATCAGCTAGCTGTACTACCTCATCGAGGTGGTGAGATACATACAGCATCGGTATTTGCACTACTTGATGAATGTGCTTTAGTAATGCGATAAACTCGGCTTTTGCTGAATAATCTAAATTCGCCAAGGGTTCATCAAGTAGCAGCAACTGTGGGCAACTCACCAAGGCCCGAGCAATGGCTACGCGCTGTTGCTGGCCTCCGGATAGTTGTTCTGGCATCCGCTCCAGAAGGGCGGTAATACCACAAAGCTGCGCCACCCGTTGCGGCGCAAACAGCGAACGCTGCTCGCGCTCTTCGGCTGCTACTCGTTGCCACGCGAATGCTAGGTTCTTTGCCACACTCAAGTGTGGAAACAAAGCCGGTTGTTGAAAACAAAACCTACCTTGCGCTGCCAAGCTGGAACTGTTGCCTGGTTGGGCATAAGCCAGGTGTGCTTGTGCTGCTCATTAACGAAACAAAGAGTGCCCTGATGCTGCTCATCGGTATGCTGCAAACCGGCAATGGCCCGCAATAATGTGCTTTTACCGCACCCCGAGGGGCCAAATAGCGCAGTAATCCCATTACTCGGCAAATTAAACTCCGCATTAACTCGGAAATTGCCACGCTTTACCTGTAAATTGGCATGCAAATAGTTCATTTCGGCAGCTCCTGTTTTTGGCGCGTAAACAGCGCACTGCCATCTCTATTCAAGCTATATACCGCTAACAATACTAATAACGAAAATACTAATAGCAGCAAAGAAAGTTGATTTGCCGCACCATAGTTTAAGCCTTCCACGTGGTCGTAGATGGCAATCGCCACTACTTGGGTTTCACCCGGAATATTCCCGCCAATCATCAGCACTACACCAAACTCGCCAATGGTATGTGCAAATGCTAAAACCGCGGCAGTAATGAAACCCCGCTTGGCTAATGGCATTACCACGTGCAGAAAACGATCGCTGGGCTTCGCCCGCATACAGGCGGCTGCATCCAATAAAGATCGAGGAATTTGGCTAAAGGCATTCTGCAGTGGCTGCACTGCAAATGGTAACGAATAAATTACTGAACCAATTACCAAGCCCGTAAAACTAAAGGCTAAATGGCTAAAACCGATAGCTTCTAAGCTGCCGCCAATCACTCCGGCTGGGCCAAGCGCAATCAACAAATAGAAACCCAACACAGTAGGAGGTAATACCAAAGGTAACGCCACTATTGCCTCTAGTAATGGCCTAGCCCGACTTCGCGTTTGGCTTAACCACCACGCCAGGGGGATCGCCAGTACCAGTAACACCAGCGTAGAAATAACCGCTAATTTCAGCGTAAGGGCTATCGCTTGCCAATCACTGGGGCTCATACATATCTCGTTCGCTAGGGATTAAAAAGCCTGCGGCTTGCAAAATATCTTTCGCTTGTGCGCTTTGTAAAAATGCGAAAAACATTTGCGCTCCAGCGTGTTCATAACCATATTCGGTGAGCAGCATTCCTTGCATAATTGGGGCATGTTGGTGCTCCGGAATTGCAATAAATTGCCCGTATTCTGTAAGCTCTTTACTAAGCGCCAAGGGCAACGCCAGAATGCCCAGCTGCGCACTACCCGAACGTACAAAATGTGCCACTTGCGCCACATTCTCGGCATATACTAAACGCCCTTCAATTTCTGCCCAGCGCGGGTGCTGCTGTAGCCATTCCAGAGCCCTTACACCATAGGGTGCATGCTCCGGGTTAGCGATTGCGATGCGCCCGCGGCGTTGCTGTACCGCAGCGTTCAACCATGTATCGAGATCAACCGTAGCTTGCTCGCTACTGCTTTCTTCTGGG
This sequence comes from Aliidiomarina sp., assembly GCF_047920995.1. Lineage (NCBI taxonomy): Bacteria > Pseudomonadati > Pseudomonadota > Gammaproteobacteria > Alteromonadales > Idiomarinaceae > Aliidiomarina > Aliidiomarina sp. Next base: position 4,060 of record NZ_JBLRWZ010000050.1, on the reverse strand, counting down.
TGGCGTATTGCTTGCGCATTATCAGCCAGCATCCAGGCCGCTAACAGCCCTTGAGCATATGGGTATACGGCACGATTATTAATAACTGTGCCTGCTAGCGCATCTTTTATGCTACTACCCGCGGCAATATCTGTAGCTAACAGCCGTTGCGGATACTCAATATCTGCGGAAAAATAGAGGTGAAACGGCGCACCATTTCGAATTTGGCTATAAAAACGACCCGAAGACCCATACACTACGTTCACCGAATACTCTGGGTGCTGCTCGGAAAACGCAGCCACGATAGTGGGCATGGCAAAACGCAGATCAGAAGCCGCTGCTATTCTTATTGTAGCCGCTTGTGCGGTTACCAAGAATAGGCTCACAACAAGCACGCTAGGCAGCATAACGCGCATCGCTGATCGTATACTTATTGGCACAAGTGCATGCGCAACCAACCAGCGTATAAATTGTGCTTGGCAAGTACTCTTATCGCTCAAATAGTTATCTTTATGCATTATCTTGCTCCCATTGCTCAGTTGCTTGTGCATCACTGTCCTTGGCTGCCACCCACTCTGCACCATCTGTACGATGCTCTTTCTTCCAAAATGGGGCTCGCGTTTTTAAGTAATCCATAATGAATTCAGCCGCATTTGCTGCGGCTTTCCGATGAGCACTGGCAACGCCTACAAATACAATTTGTTCATTCAAGGTAAGGAATCCTACTCTATGAATTATTGCAACCCTACCTAAAGCCCAACGCTGTTGTGCTTGGCGCACGATATCCGTTAATGCACGCTCGGTCATTGCGGGATAATGCTCCAAGCTCATGCCCACCAATTCGCCCTCTGCAAGCTCACGCACGAGGCCTGTAAAAGTAACTACCGCACCATTTTCACCACGCACAGAAACGCCACTGCTTGCCACCCCAGAGCCACGCAGCCATTGATACTCGCCAGCCACATCGAAATCTGCTGTTTGTACTGCAATTCGTAAATCTCCAGCCACGCTAGCCTCCGGTAACCGGCGGAAAAAATGCTACTTCATCGCCCGTTTTTACAGTTGCCGCTGCATCAACTAATTGCTGATTTACGGCCATCAATAATTGCTGGCTTGCTAGCACTTCTCGCCAGCGCTCAGAGTGAGCGCTCACGGCAGCTAACACATCAGCCACACTGCCCTGTTGGAAATCAGCCAGCAGATACTCGGAACTCTTCAGCCGCTCGCGCAGAGCAGCAAAAAATAAAACCTTTACCATAAGTGTTCCTTACTTCACGCCGTTGTTTGCAGTGGCCGATTGCAAAGTTTGCTCTTCACGTAACCAATGCCCGCGTTTACCACCTAACTTTTCGACGAGTTGAATGTTACTGATCACCATGGCTGGATCTACGGCTTTACACATATCATAGATAGTAAGCGCTGCCACACTTGCGGCCGTGAGCGCCTCCATTTCCACCCCGGTTTTGCCTTCTACCACACAGCGCGCGCGTACCCGAATTTCTCCCGCTTGTTGATCAAGCTGAAAATCAACCGTTACCTTATTCAGAGCCAAAGGGTGACATAAAGGAATTAAATCACTGGTACGCTTCGCCGCCATAATTCCGGCGATACGCGCAGTAGCAAGTACATCACCTTTCTTCGCCGTAGCTTGTGCAATCAGGCCTATCACATCCGCTTGCGTAATCACCCGGGCCGAAGCAACCGCTTCGCGTTTGCTAATTGTTTTATCGGTAATATCCACCATGTGTGCAGCGCCACTGCTATCAAGGTGAGTTAACTGCTTGTTTGTAGCCATAATTGCTCTCTTATTAAGTTATGTTCACTATTATCATCATGCAAAGCGCCGTGAGTAGCGCCCCACCATTACATTCTGTTTACTGGAGCTTTTTTAGGTGCGCCACAAAATTACAGGGGCCTTGTTGCGCATCAAGCTGAGGTTTAATCAGTTGCTGCCATGCTAAACGCGCACCACCGCCGGAACCCGGCATCGCGAAAATCAACGTACCGTTGGCCAACCCAGCAACTGCTCGGCTTTGCATGCTTGAGCTACCAATTTCTAAAAAACTTAACTGCCGAAATAATTCGCCAAAGCCGGTTACGTGCTGATCAAATAGAGGTGTTAACGCCTGCACGGTACAATTACCGTTCGCAAATCCGGTACCGCCATTCACCAGTACCACTTGGATACTCTCACTCGCGATCCACGAACTTACCTGAGCACGAATCTGATATTTATTGTTCGGTAATATTGTTCGCTGCATGAGCGTATGTCCGTCGCTAGCCAACGAATGCACCAACAAATCCCCAGTGCTGTCGGTTTCTTCTATCCGTGAATCCGAGATGGTTAATATCGCCACATTCAGGGGTATAAATTGCTTTTCTGTTGTCATGGATAGCTACTCCAATGCACTTAGTGCTGATTATTGCCCTTTGCTACATCAGGCTGTAATTCATCCTTTAAGGATAAAAACAACTGCCATTGCTCGGGAGAATTAGTGTTTAACATGCTCTGCTCATGCATTACAGGAAGTTCATTAACCTGCAAAAAGTGCAGCATGCTACGAATGGAACGGCGCGCATTAGCGTTTTGCAATTGCTCGTTTAGAAAGCGCTGCAGCTGATCTCGTTGGCCACTATCTGCCACAATCAGAAGTGGCAACTCATAACCTTTAAAACACGCCGAAGTAGTGCTACTTAAAAGGATTTGCAGTACATCTTTATTTAGCGCTGGCATATCAACAGGCAACACCAAAATACGCTCGTATTTGCATTCTGGTATGCATGCTTGCAAGCCCGCCAATGGCCCTTGTTGCGGGTAGTAATCTGCAATAAAAGGGATATAGCTCAGTGCTTCTGCTTGTAATGCTGGTGAGCGGCTTACCAAAATATTCGCCGCGCCGGCCGAACCGGCTAAGTTCACCATATGAGTGAGCAAATCATGCTGTTGGCATATCGGTAGCAACGCTTTATCACGGCCCATTCTTACAGAGAGGCCGCCCGCGAGAATAATGCAACTAAGTGGCTGCATAGATTAGCCCCCTATCATGGCCAAATGCCGTGTAGCTCCAGTAAACTCTTCGTGCAGGTAGTGGCTTTCAGCCTTGCCTTGCAAAACATCATGAAGGTGCTGAATCAGCGGTGCCGAATCATCGTTTTGCAGATATTGGCGCAAATCATTGTGCTGCTCGGCAAATAAACACATAAACAATTGCCCGCGGCTTGATACTCGCAAGCGATTGCAATCCGCACAAAAATCGGTGCTATAGGGCATAATTAACCCCATACGCCCAGCATAATCAGGATGGCTAAACTCTTGCGCTGGCCCTGCTGTAATTGACTTAATGGTTTGGCTCCAACCACCGGCCAACAGCTTTTCTTTCACACTTTGGCCACTTACATGGTTGCGTTTGTAATAGGCGCGGTTATCGCCCGTTTGCATCAATTCGATAAAACGCATGGTAACGCCCCGATCCCGCACATACTGAAGAAACTCTGGTAATTCGCTGGCGTTGTAATCACGCAACAACACACTATTCACTTTTACATTCTGCATTCCGCGTTCGAGGGCCATATCAATACCGCGCAAAATACTCGGCAGGCGGCTATCGCCGGTAATCATTTGAAAGGTGCCGGGGTTGAGGCTATCAATACTCACATTTATGGAATCAAGCCCAGCCTCGATCCATGTATCCAAATCTCGCTCTAATCGGTAACCGTTGGTAGTGATCACCACTTGCTCAATGCCCGGCACAGATTTACAGGTACGAATGATATCTGCTAAATCTTTGCGCAAAGCAGGCTCACCACCGGTGATACGCACCTTTTTAGTGCCTGTTTTTGCAAAGGCCGTAACCACGCGCTTGATCTCAGGCAAGGTAATTTCGTTCTTGCGCGAGGTACAATCGGGGCCATTAGGCAGGCAATAGTTGCAACGGAAGTTACAGCTTTCGGTAACCGACAAACGTAGGTAGGTAAACCTACGCGCGTATTTATCTGTAAGCATCTTCACACCTTTCCAAATCTCGGGAGGTTAGTTCGTTTCCAAACTAACCCTGGTGGCGGAATTGCCACGGCTTACGTT
>NZ_JBLRWZ010000049.1:0-10325 GCF_047920995.1 Aliidiomarina sp. | reverse complement strand
GCGCTCGTAGCTCAGCTGGATAGAGTACCTGGCTACGAACCAGGCGGTCGGAGGTTCGAATCCTCCCGAGCGCGCCAGTCAAAATAAAACAACTTGTGAACGGTTTTCAATACGCGCTCGTAGCTCAGCTGGATAGAGTACCTGGCTACGAACCAGGCGGTCGGAGGTTCGAATCCTCCCGAGCGCGCCATTGAATTGCCTGCATAGTGAATTGGCTGCATAGCGAATTGCCTGCATAGTGAATTAGCTACATAGTCAGCCGCTATACCCCCTATCAATTTAGTGCATAGCACAACTGCTTTTCTTTCCTGCTCGTCCACTCTACAATAATGCAACAAATCACATGTTGGAACTTATGCTATGTTTGCTTAAGTTACCTATAACAGGGACGAACTATGGCTGATCTATTTTTTCAAGCATTTGAACTAATGCTCGCCGGAATGGGTGTAGTATTTGTTTTTCTGATCGTGCTCACAGCTGCCGTTACCGTACTTACCAAGCTTTGCCCTGAGCCCACTGAGGCTTCCGTATCTGCATCCTCTTCAGAGCCTGCACACGCTGCCTCTGCGAACGCTGATAAGCTATCTAATGCCACGAAGCTTGCCGCTGTTACTGTTGCTGTGCAACGTTACCGCGCTGCTCGCGATCAAGCCAAAGACGAACAGGAGTAATTCATGTCAAAACCACTGCTACTCACAGAACTAGTGCTGCGAGATGCGCATCAATCGTTATTGGCTACCCGATTACGGTTAGACGACATGCTGCCGATAGCGGAGCAGCTCGATAAAATTGGTTATTGGTCTTTGGAAACCTGGGGTGGTGCTACTTTTGATGCGTGCATTCGATACCTAGGTGAAGACCCGTGGGAACGTTTGCGCGAATTGAAAAAAGCGATGCCCAATACGCGCCAACAAATGTTGCTGCGGGGGCAGAATTTATTAGGTTATCGGCACTACGCCGATGATGTGGTAAAGCGCTTTGTTGAGCGTGCTCGCACCAACGGTGTAGATGTATTCCGTATTTTTGATGCCATGAATGATGTGCGCAATCTGAAAACTGCGATTGCAGCCACTATCGCCAACGATGGCCATGCGCAAGGAACTCTTTCTTATACGGTTAGCCCAGTGCATACGCGTGCACGGTGGGTGGACATGGCGTTGGAAATGGAAGCCATGGGCTGCCACTCGATTTGTATTAAAGATATGGCTGGCTTGCTCCGCCCATATGAAGCGGAAGCGCTTATTACTGATTTGAAAGCAAATCTTAAGGTGCCAGTAGCCATGCAATGCCATGCTACTACGGGCCTGAGTACGGCAACCTATCAAAAAGCAATTGATGCTGGCATTGATATGCTGGATACCGCCATTTCTTCAATGAGTATGACCTACGGCCACACCGCTACAGAAACGGTAGTGGCAATGGTAGAAGGCACTGATCGCGATACGGGTTTGAACCTGGCAGAATTAGAGAAAATAGCTGGGTATTTCCGCCATGTACGGAAAAAGTATGGGCGTTTTGAAGGTTCACTGAAGGGTATTGATGCGCGGATTTTATTGGCGCAAGTACCCGGTGGCATGCTCACGAATATGGAGAACCAACTGCGTGAGCAAAAAGCTTTGGATAAGTTCGAAGCTGTATTGGAAGAAATCCCGCGAGTTCGTGAAGATTTAGGCTTTATTCCGCTGGTTACGCCAACCTCGCAGATTGTTGGCACCCAAGCTGTTTTGAATGTACTTACTGGTGAGCGTTATAAATCAGTTACCAAAGAAACCGCAGGTGTATTAAAAGGTGAGTATGGTGCTACCGCTGCACCGGTGAATGCTGAGTTGCAGAAAACGGTATTAGGCGATGCCGAACCCATTACTTGCCGCCCGGCAGACCTTATTGAGCATGAGTTAGATGCCCTTACTGAAGAGCTTACGAAAAAGGCGAAAACCGATAACATTCGCTTAGCAGATGCGGTAGTAGACGACGTGCTTACCTATGCGTTGTTCCCACAGATCGGCCTGAAATTCTTACAAAACCGTGATAACCCTGATGCCTTTGAGCCACCGCCAAGCTTTGAAAATGCGAAGCCGGTTCCGAAAGCTGAAACCGGTGATAATAGTATTGAGCGTTACGATGTGTGTATTTCGGGCGAATGCTTCTCGGTTGAAGTAGGGCCTGATGGTAGTTTAAAAGCTTCTGAACAAGCCGCGCCAGCGGCGCAGAAACCGGCAACTGAATCGGCGCCTGCGAAAACCGCACCAGTGGGTGATACGCGGCCGGTAACTGCTCCTTTATCGGGCAACTTATGGAAATACCAGGTGCAGCCTGGTGACACCGTGAAGAAAGGTGATGTGGTGGTGATTTTGGAAGCCATGAAGATGGAAACCGAAGTGCGTAGCGAGCTCGCTGGCACGGTTGCTGAGTTAAAGGCTCGTGAAGGCGATAGCGTTATTTCCGGTGATGTGCTGTTAACGTTGCAGGGAGCTTAAGCTTTGGAAACCTTGATTACACTGTGGCACACCACCGGAATAGCGGCCCTTTCGCTGGGCGCGTTAGGCATGATTGTAGTGGGGATGGTGTTAATTTATTTAGCCATCGTGCGTAAATTTGAACCGCTGCTGCTTTTACCGATTGGCTTTGGTGCCATACTCGCTAATATTCCTTTGGCTGGAATGAACGAAGCAGGGGGCTTGTTGCACACCTTTTATAACGCAGGTGTGGCTACGGGTTTATTTCCCTTGCTGATCTTCTTAGGCGTTGGTGCCATGACCGATTTCAGCGCATTGCTGGCGAACCCTCGCATGCTGTTGCTTGGTGCGGCGGCGCAGTTTGGTATTTTTGCTACCTTAATTGGTGCTATTGCATTGAACTGGGTGCCAGGAATTGAATTCACTCTGCAGCAAGCTGCGGCAATCGCCATTATTGGCGGCGCCGATGGCCCTACGGCAATCTATCTTTCTTCCCAGTTAGCGCCAGAGTTGCTAGGTGCCATTGCAGTAGCTGCTTATTCATATATGGCCTTAGTTCCGGTGTTGCAGCCACCTATCATGCGCTTGCTTACCACGAAGAAAGAGCGGGAAATTCGTATGGTGCAGTTAAAACCGGTATCGAAACGGGCGAAAATCCTGTTTCCACTGATGGTACTGGTGATGACACTGCTTTTATTACCTACCGCTGCACCACTCATTGGTATGTTCTGTTTCGGTAATTTGTTACGCGAATCGGGTGTAGTAGATCGCTTAAGCAAAGCAGCTCAGAACGAGTTGATTAACCTCGTTACTATTTTCTTAGGCTTAGCGGTTGGTGCGCAGCTAACGGCTAGTTCGTTCTTAACGGCCCAAACACTGGGTATTCTGGTACTGGGTATGTTGGCGTTTACGTTAGGCACGGCATCGGGCGTATTGATGGCAAAACTGATGAATGTAGTAAGTAAGCAGCCGATTAATCCATTAATCGGTGCCGCGGGTGTTTCTGCGGTACCCATGGCTGCACGAGTGGTTAACCAAGAGGGATTAAAAGCCGACCACCACAACTTCTTATTAATGCATGCCATGGGGCCAAATGTTGCTGGTGTACTTGGTTCTGCAGTAGCTGCTGGTATTCTGTTAGCCCTTGCGGGCTAACGATTAGTTGGTGAGCCACAGCATTAAGGTGTAGAACGCGGCAATTACCGTACTAATGATAATGATGTACAGGTAGCCTTGTTTGCCATCGCGAATGCGATAACCATTAGCTTGCAAGTAAATCGTCCATAGGATGCAGAGCACCAATGGAATTAAAAATAAAAATCGAATCATATATCACTCCTGTGTTTGGGCATCAGCGGCAAGGCTACGTAAATCTTGCGCTGCTTGCTCAGCATGATCAAGTAAACCTTCGAGCCCACTGATCTGATCGGCAATTGAACCTACATCACGTTCCACTACTGCCTGCTCTAAATGCGCGGCCTTATCTGCCAGCGCGAGTAATCCTAAATTGGCCGCTGCGCCTTTTAACGAATGAAAATAACGTCGAGCATCATCGTGTTGGCCTCTGCTAATAAACTCGGAAACAGTTACCGCACTGCCGCGATAGCTTTTTACGAGGTGATCGAGCAATTTGATATATAACTCTACATTATGATTAATACGGCTTAATGCTTGTTCAAGATTAATGCCGCGAATTTGTGGGTAGCGCCGGCTTTCGTTCTTTTCAGATACCTTTTCAGCAGCTGTTTGGCTCTTATCATAGGGGCCAGGAATTGCCCATTTGGCGATTTGCGAGAGCAGCAGTGCTTCATCAATTGGCTTAGGAATATGGCCCTGCATACCAGCAGCTAGTGAACGTTCCGCATCACCACTCATGGCGTTCGCTGTCATGGCTAAAATAGGTAACTGTTGGTAGCTGTAAAACTGGCGAATTTGTTCCGCTGCTTGATAGCCATCCATTACTGGCATTTGAATATCCATCAGTACCAACGCGTATTGATGTTCTTGCACCATGGCTACCGCAACCTCGCCGTTTTCTGCAATGCTTACGTTAAAACCATGCCCGGTTAACATTTCCCGCGCTACATGTTGATTGATTTCATTGTCTTCCACCACCAATAATGGTGCTCCCTGCAAAGCTTCTGGCAACATGCTAGCAGGTGTTTCTTCGTGAATTTGTTTGCGATGGCCGAACATTACGCCGGTCATTACGCGAGCCAAGGTGGCCGTGGTATAGGGTTTGGTGATGAAATCATCGGTACCCACTTGGCGGGCTTTTTCGGCGAGTTCTTCAGCATAATAACCCGTGGCCAAAATCATTTTCGGCTGCTGCTCGGCAGGGAATTTTTGCTTAATGCGTTCTACTAATTTCAGGCCATCCATGCCTGGTAAACGCCAATCGATCAGCATTAACTGAAATGGTTGTTGCTCGGCGGCAGCCTGTTTCAGCACTTCTAATGCTTGTTCAGCACTATGGCAGGTGTAGGCGTCCATACTATAGGAGCGCAAGGTTTCCTTGAGCATCTCCCGGGTACTGGTATTGTCGTCTACTGCCAACACCCGAACCCCATTAAGTTGCCCCATCAGCAATTGGTGATGCGATTGATCTTGGCTTTCTTGCAGGGGCATTACTAATTCAATAAAGAAATTTGAGCCTTGGTTAGCACTGCTGCTTACGCCCATATCACCCTGCATTAACTTCACCAAGCGCCGAGAAATGGTTAAACCAAGCCCAGTACCGCCGTATTTACGGGTTGTTGATGTATCGGCTTGTGTGAACGCTTGAAATAGTTTTGCCGATTGCTCAGCGGTCATGCCGATACCGGTGTCTTTTACTTCAATGCGCAGCCATACCTTGTCGTTATTGCGATCCAGTAAGGTGCAAGACACATTAATTTCGCCATCATCAGTAAATTTAATTGCATTACTCACCAAGTTAATGAGTACTTGCTGCAAGCGCAGCGGGTCGCCGATCAGCATGGTAGGAATATTTGCGGGTAAATTAATAATAAACTCGAGGCCCTTATCATAGGCTTTATAGGCAAACATATCTGCAAGGGTGCCAAGCACTTCGTCAAGGTCAAATGGAATTCGCTCAATGGTAAGCTTGTTGGCTTCTATTTTTGAAAAATCGAGGATATCGTTGATAACACCTAATAGCGCTTGCGAAGATGAATCGATTACCTTGATATAGCGTTTCTGCTTATCGGTAAGCTGTGTTTTTAACGCTAAGTTGGCCATCCCTACAATAGCGTTAATTGGCGTGCGAATTTCATGGCTCATATTGGCTAAGAAATCGCTTTTGGCGAGGTTTGCTGCTTCAGCAGCTGCCCGCGCTTGTTCTGCGGTTTCCCGTGCCAACGACATTTCTTCTGCTGCCCGCTTAATAGTGGAGATATCATAATAACTGCCCAGAATACCGGTAATTTCCCCATATTCATCGTACAGGGGTACGCTGGAGTGCTCTACCCACCGCGTGTTATCGAGAGAAGGGCCAGCAGTATCAGCATTGCCGTTCAATTGAATGCGCATTTCTTGATTACAAGCTGCCATTTGCAATTCAAGCGTTTGTTGATCTCGCTCACGTAGCTCCGGGTTCTGGGCAAGCAAGGGAAGATCGGCATCGGTAAGGCCATGCAACTCGTGCATTGAGCTAAGGCCAAAATCACGTAAAAAACCGGGGTTAGCGCCCACAAAGCGCAACTCTTTATCACGCCAATACACGCGGTTAGGTAAATCGCTGAATACTTGCTGCAAAAGTTGGGTGCTACTAGTGGAGAAGAACTCTGGTTTGGCATTACCGGTATTTAATGTGCTTTCACGATAACCTAGCCAAGTTTGCCAACCATACACAAAGGCGGTTACTAACAGCAACCCTGCCACAATCATTGGCACTGGCGCTGGCATAAATAAAATCGCCACTAAACCCAGTACATTCCAAAGCCAATAGCTGTGGTGTAAAAACACCCGAAACCGAGAGCGTTGATTTGCTTTCAAGATGTATTCCTTTCGCTGCATTTTGTCATTGAATGTGGCACACTACCGACAATCATATCAGACAATTTCCAGGATGTTGCCTTGTCAATGAATCTAGCTTCACGTTTAGTGCAATTGCAGCAAAGCGATGCACAAGCAGCGCTGTTAAAAATGAACCGCGGCTTAGAGCGCGAAACCCTTCGTATTACTCAAGAAGGAGCCTTAGCTACTACGATGCATCCGCGATCGTTGGGCGCTACATTTAAACACCCGCTGATTACTACCGATTATGCTGAGGCATTACTAGAGTTTATCACTCCAGTGGCAACGTCTATCGATATCACCTTAGCGCAGTTACGCGATGTGCATCGCGTAGCCTACCAAGCCATTGGTGACGAATTGTTGTGGCCGTTAAGCATGCCTTGTTATTTGAATGATCCAAAAGATATTCGCTTGGCATATTTTGGTACCGCGCACGCTGGCCGTATGAAAACCGTGTATCGGCAGGGCTTAACGCATCGCTATGGCGCAGTAATGCAAACTATAGCGGGTGTGCATTTCAATTGGTCGATTAGCGACGAGCTGTGGGCCATTCTTGCGCGTCAAGATGGCTGTGTAGATAGTAGCGATTATCGTTCAGAGAAATACTTTGGCTTATTGCGCAACTTTAAGCGTTTTGCGTGGGTAATTCCGTATTTATTTGGTGCATCGCCGGTGTTATGTAAATCTTTTCTAAAACATAGCTTTGCCAACCTTGATTTCCATGAATTGCCGAATGGGATGGTGTATGTTCCTCATGCAACATCATTGCGTATGAGCGATTTAGGTTACACCAATAAAGAGCAAGCAGATTTAAAGATCACCTACAACTCACTTGATGATTATGTTACCGGATTGCGGCGGGCAGTATTTACGCGCTCGGAGCAATTTGCTGAAATTGGCATCCGTGATGGCGATACGTGGCATCAATTGAATGCCAATATTTTACAAATAGAAAATGAATTTTATTCGCCTATTCGGCCAAAGCGCGTAGCAGAAAAAGGGGAAACGCCTACCCAAGCGCTAGAGCGTGGCGGTGTGCAATATATTGAAGTTCGTGCGCTGGATGTGAATCCGTTTAGCCCGGTGGGAATAAATGCTGAGCAAATGCGCTTTCTAGATTTGTTTTTGTTGTATTGCTTGTTTAGTGAAAGCCCAGCGCTCTCTTTAGAATGTCAGCAAGCAACTGAGCGCAATCTCACTAAAATTGTGCTGCGGGGCCGTGAAGCTGGTTTAACTCTAACTGATGAGTTAGGTGAACATACGGTTGCCGATCGGTTAACTGATTTATTTAGTGACCTAGAGCGAATCGCTACCTTAATGGGTGGAGAAGCTGAGTTCTATACACGAGCGCTTGATGAACTTAAGCCATCAATTGCTGAGCCCGAACTTACCTACTCGGGGAAAGTATTGGCAACCTACGCCGAAGCGTCGAAATTGTTTCGCCAAGTAGGAATGGAACTTGCGGTTCAGTACCGAGATGAATTACTTGCCAGCGAGTTAGAATATTATAGTGCAGCGCAGTTTCAGCAGATGGCCGCAGATTCACTTGCGGCACAAGCTGCGGAAGAAGCTGCAGATACGGGTACATTTGCCGATTTTATCGCTGATTATTTCACCCAGGCTCAGGCCAAAAAAAAGCGCGCCTAAATTAGGCGCGCGAATAAAAATTACCAGGGGATGTTACTCATGAAAACTCTACACACAGAGTTTGAGGCCAATAGCGGCAAAAAGTTGCATACTTCGCGAAAAAAATTATTTTTGCGAACCGCGGTTATGGTTTCGGTGATCGCAATAACGGTTGGGTGCTCTACTGCGCCACCGCGAGACCCAGAGAATATTTGTAATATTTTTGAAGAGCGCCGAGATTGGTGGCGCGCCGCTAAATCGATGAACAAAGAGTGGGGTGTACCGATTCACGTGCCGATGTCGATTATGTATCAAGAAAGCTCATTTCGCCACAATGCGGCACCACCACGGCGCTATCTGTTAGGATTTATTCCTTGGGGCCGCATTAGCGATGCCTATGGTTATGCTCAGGCAAAAACCATGACATGGGATGATTATATTCGTGAAACCGGTAATCGCCGGGCGCGCCGAGATAACTTCGCTGATGCCATCGATTTCATTGGTTGGTATATGGACAAATCACATCGTATTAATAATGTATCGAAGTGGGATGCTTATGCGCAGTACTTGAACTATCACGAAGGGTGGGGCGGCTACCAACGCCGTACTTACTTACAAAAAGAGTGGTTAGTACAAGTTTCCCGACGCGTAGATACGCGCGCTACTACCTATGCACAGCAGCTTAATCAATGTGAGGCTAAGTTGAATCGTGGCTGGTTCCGGCGCTTATTATTTGGTTGATTGTGTGGTTGATTGTGCTGCTGCCAGCCGGTTTCTGCGGCATCATCGCCAAATAGCACTATTGAGTGAGTAGGCAGAACGTAGAAAAGCGCAAGCTACCCCTTAGGAGAGTAGTTTGCGTTTTCGTTTTGGTTGCGGTTGAATGCGCACTTTCTCGATGCGGTTATCATTTACTTCAACAATTTCAATAGGGTATCCGGCTATTTTTAAACACATCGGCAGCTCTGGAATATCGCCGAACTCTTCGATTATTAAGCCATTCAACGTTTTCGGACCATCAATCGGTAGTTTAATTTTCAGCTCGCGATTCAAATCCCGTAAGTTTACTGTGCCTTCTACTAGATAACTGCCATCGCTTTGGCGCTCAAGGTGCTCATGGCTTTGGCCGCCGATGGTAGTGGTAAATTCGCCAACAATTTCCTCAAGCAAATCTTCAAGTGTTACCAAGCCTTGGATATCACCGTACTCATCTACTACTAAGCCAATACGCTCACGATTGCGTTGGAATTTTACCAACTGCACACTCAGTGGCGTGCCTTCAGGAATAAAGTAAAGATCACGCGCGGTGCGCACTAGCGCCGCTTTTTCTGGTTCTGCATGGGTGCGGGTGAGTAATCGGAGAATATCCCGGGCGTGCAGAAAACCAATCGCATCATCAATTTCCCCACGATAGAGCAGCACTAGCGTATGTTGCATATGGTTTAACTGCCGCGTAATGCTTTGCAGTTCATCGTTAATATCAATCGCCGCAATTTCATTACGCGGGATCATGATGTCATCTACGGTAACTTTCTCGAGGTCTAAGATACTGATCAGCATTTCTTGGTGGCGCGAGGGAATAAGCGAGCCTGCCTCATGCACTACAGTGCGCAATTCTTCAGCGCTAAGCGTATCGCGCGCTGCCGCTTTCGGATTGATGCCCATAGCGCGCATCATATTGTTGGTAATGAAGTTTACTGTTGCTACGAGAGGGTAGAAGATCTTCATAAGTGGAGAGAGAATGATTGACGAAGGGTATGCCACTCGTTCTGGGTGCAATGCTGCGATAGTTTTTGGTGTTACTTCGGCAAAAATGAGAATTACCAAGGTAAGTGCTGCTGTGGCGATTACTATGCCGTAATCACCGTATAGGCGTAAACCGATAATGGTAGCAATTGCAGATGCTGCAATGTTAACGAGGTTGTTACCGATAAGAATAAGACCAATTAGGCGATCTGGGCGATCGAGCATACTACTCACCCGTGCCGCGCCTTTATGGCCGCTTTGTGCCATATGCCGTAATTTGTACCGGTTTACCGACATCATGCCGGTTTCAGAACCAGAAAAATAACCAGAAACAAGAATAAGTACGATGAGTATAAAAAATAACGTACTTGTTGCTATGTCGTCCAAAAGAGTTTCCTCGGATTAGCCAATGATAATATCGCGTACAAAGCGGCTACCAAAATAGCCCATAATAAGAAGCGCACTGGCAATGAGTGTGTA